>JAATGI010000023.1 GCA_015654725.1 Rhodospirillales bacterium | reverse complement strand
GGCGCTGCTGCTCGACCGAGGCCGGCTCGGTATCGCCCTGCGTCACGATCAGGCGGCGCAAGGTCGAGCGCAATTCGCCCGGCACTTGCTGCCACACTGGCTTGCCGAACTCGTCGCCGAAGCCGATGCGTCGGTCCGGCTCCTGCTCCGCGAGGAAAATGCCCCAGCGATAGTCCGGCATTTTGACGTGGCCGAACGTCGCCCAGCCTGCGCGGTCGACCGAGATCGCGGTGCGCAGATAAGGCTCGCTGGCGAGAAAATCGGTCGGACCCATCTCGCGCCACCAGTTGACGAAGCGCGGTTGCCAATGTTCGAGCGCGCGTTGCAACGTCTTGTTGCTGCCGAGATCGACATTGTTCGGAATCAGTTCCTGATAATCGATCGCCATGGCTAGACGCGCTCCCAATCGAATTTCGGCTTGGTGCCGGTGCCGAACAGTTTCAAGGCGCCGTCCTTGCCCGTCGCGTTCGGCCGGTTGAAGATCCAGTTCTGCCAGGCAGACAACCGCCCGAACACGCGCGTCGCCATTGTTTCCGGCCCGGCGAAGCGCAGATTCGCCTCGAGGCCGGTGAGCGCGTCAGGCGACAGGCTCGTGCGCTCCTCGATGGCGAGACGAATTTCGTCGTCCCAATCCAGCTCGTCCGGCGTCACCGTGACCAGGCCAAGCGCCAGCGCCGTCTCGGCGTCGAGCGGCTTGCCGACATGGTCCGTGATCTTGCCGAGGGGCGCCGGATCGCTGCGGAAACGGTTGGCGAGGCGCGTCAGGCCGTTCGCCATCGGGTAGAGATCGAGATTGGCTTGCGACAGGACGAGGCGCGGCGGATTGTTGTCGCGCTCCTCCGCCGCGAGCATGTAAGTCCGGTCGGCGGTCAGCGCCAACTCCAGCAGCGTGCCGGCGAAGCACGAGCCGGGTTCGACGATGGCGAACAGGCTGCGCGCCGAGACATCGAGCCGCGACAAGGCGCGGCGCAGGAACCCCACGGTTTCGCGCACCAGCCAATGATCGCGATGCGCCAGCAGATATGCGTCCGCGTCGAGCACGGCCTGCACGTCGCCGCGCGTCTTCAAGAGAATGGTGCCGGTCTCCAACTCGTTGAGCCGCAGCAGCAGGATCGCGTCGTCCAGTTCGCGGGCCATGGCGAGCGGCCACCACGCAGCACCCTGCTCCATCGTCCCGGACTTGTCCGGCGCCGCGACGGTGATCGTGGCGGTGCGCGCGACGCGGTCGATCGCGACCGTGACATGGTCGTATCGGTAGCCGTCCGTGCCGATCTCGCGGCGCAGCTTCGTCCACGCGATGCCCTTGTCGCCGCGCGGCTTGGCGAGCGCCGCCGCGCGTTCCTTCACCATCGCGGCGAAGCGTTGCGGCAGCGCGATCTCGTCCACCAGCTTCCATTCCCGCGCGCGGCCGGCGCGCACGCCTTCCGCTTTGGTGCAGAACATGTCGGCGAGGTCGCGCCGCACCTTGCGCTTGTCGATAAGGCGCGTCAGCCCGCCCGTGCCCGGCAACACGCCGAGCAGCGGTAGTTCGGGCAGGCTCACCGTCGAAGAATGGTCGTCGATCATCACGATCTCGTCGCAAGCCAGCGCCAGCTCGTAGCCGCCGCCGGCGGAGGCGCCGTTGATCGCGGCGAGGAATTTGAGGCCGGAATAAGCGCTCGAATCCTCCATGCCGTTGCGCGTCTCGTTGGTGAATTTGCAGAAATTGACTTTGAACGCGTGCGGCGACGACGCCAGCATGTAGATATTGGCGCCGGCGCTGAAGATGCGCTCGCGCGCACTGGTCACAACCACGGCGCCGACCTCGGGATGTTCGAAGCGAATGCGGTTCAGCGCATCGTGCAATTCGATGTCGACGCCGAGATCGTACGAATTGAGCTTGAGCTGATAGCCCGGCTTGAGGCCGCCGTCTTCCGCGACGTTCAGCGATAGGGTCGCGACCACGCTGTCGACATCGAGTTTCCAATGCTTGTATCGCGAAGGATCGGTGTCGAAATCGAT
This sequence comes from Rhodospirillales bacterium, assembly GCA_015654725.1. Lineage (GTDB taxonomy): Bacteria > Pseudomonadota > Alphaproteobacteria > ATCC43930 > CGMCC-115725 > JAATGI01. The sequence goes on along the minus strand of JAATGI010000023.1, from coordinate 9,861 downwards.
CATCGCGCCGCCTTTGCCGCCGCCTGCAGCCGCTTGAAGCTTGCCGTTAGGCTCGCGCCCGCTGTGTCCACCGTGGCGTCCGCCTTGGCGTAGAGCGCGGCGCGCCCGGCGAGGATATTGCGCAGATCGGCCATCGCCTCGTCGTTGCCCGCCATCGGCCGCAAATCGCTTTGCGCGACGACGCGGCCCATATGCTCCTCGGGCGCCGCGGTCAGCCAGATCGTGTAGCACGCGGTCAGCAGCAGATCGTAGGTCGCCGGCTCCGACACGATGCTGCCGCCGGTCGCGATCACCGTGCGGTCGTGGCGCGCCAGCACGGTCTCGAGCGCGCGGCGTTCGTAGCGGCGATAGGCCCCCTGGCCGTAGAGATCAAAAATCTCGCCAAGGCTCGCGCCGGCAACGCGCTCGACCTCGCGGTCGAGCTCGACGAACGGCACACCGAGCTGTTTCGCCAGCATCGCGCCGAGCGTCGATTTGCCCGCGCCGCGCAGTCCGATCAGCGCGATGCGCCGCCCGCGCTCTCGCGCGACCGCGCCGCCGAACATGCCGCCGAGCGCGCGCCGCGCTTCGCCGAGTTCCGCTGGGTCGAGACGGCGCAGCGTCTCGATTACCAATGTCAGCTCGACCGGCCGGTCGGGCGCGTCGCGCACCAATTCCTCGGCGGAGAGGTTCATCGCCTGCGCGATCTGGCGCAACAGAAGGATAGAGATATTGCCATGCCCGGTTTCAAGCTGGGCGATGTAGCGCTCGGACACGCCGGAATCGCGGGCCAGCAGCTTGCGCGTCATGCCGCGCCGCGCCCGCGCCTCCCGGACCCGCTCGCCCACCCGACGCAGATAGGCGGCGTCGCCGGTTTCGCTTTCCCGCTCGCGTACCGTCACGCTCATTGGGTTTCGCCTTATTGTAATATAATGCTTTCCATTACCACGGTATGCATTATAATGCCACGCAAGAAAGAGCCTTCCGCAAATTCCCTCCCTCGTCCGCGGGAGAGCATTAGGGTGGGGCCAAGTCTGGGAGGATCGCATGCCGATGGAACCGGCGGCGCCACATGTCGAATTGCCGCGCCGCTACAACGCGGTGGTGGACTTGATCGAGCGCAACCTCAGGGCTGGGCGCGCCGGCAAGGTCGCATTCCGCGACGATGATGGCGCCATGACTTATGGCGAGCTGGCCGAACGCGCCGACCGTGCCGCCAACGCGCTGCGCGGCCTCGGAGTCGAACCAGAACACCGCGTCGTGCTGTGCATGCTCGACACCAACGAGCTGCCGGCGATGTTCCTCGGCGCGATCAAGGCCGGCATCGTCCCCATTCCGATCAACACCAACATTGCGCCGCAGGAATACGAGTACATCCTGCGCGACAGCCGTGCGCGCGTCCTGGTTGTGTCCGACGCCCTGCTGCCTAAGTTCGAGCAGGCGGCGAAAGATCAGCCGGCGCTGAAGCACGTCGTCCCATCGTCACGGCTGCCGCGTCTCTTCGGCGCCGCGCAGGCGCAATCCGACACCGCCGAGACAACTCCGGACGATGTCTGCTTCTGGCTCTATTCATCGGGTTCGACCGGCACGCCGAAGGGCGTGGTGCATCTACACGGCGATCTCATCCTGACCGCCGAACTCTACGGCAAGCCGATCCTCGGCATCGAGGAAAGCGACATCGTCTATTCCGCGGCCAAGCTGTTCTTCGCCTACGGGCTGGGCAATTCGCTGACCTTTCCGATGTCGGTCGGTGCCACTACCATCCTGTCGAGCGAGCGCGTCACCCCGGCGCTGGTGTCGAACATTCTCCGCACGCACAAGCCGACGATCTTCTACGGCGTGCCGACCCTGTTCGCGGCGATGCTGGCGGCTAACGATCTGCCGTCGCGCGAGGAGGTCGCGCTGCGGCGTTGTACGTCCGCCGGCGAGGCGCTGCCGGAGCAAATCGGCGTCAGATGGCGTGAGCGGTTCGGTGTCGACATTCTCGACGGCATCGGCTCGACGGAAATGCTGCACATCTTTCTGTCCAACCGCACGGGCGATGTGCGCTACGGCACGACCGGCAAGCCGGTACCGGGCTATCGCGTGCGCCTGGTCGACGATGACGGCAACCTTGTGTCGAAAGGCGAGATCGGCGAGCTGCAGGTCGCGGGTCCGACCTCGGCGCCTTACTATTGGAACAATCGCGAGCGCAGCCGGCACACCTTCATGGGTACCTGGACGCGCAGTGGCGACAAATATCGCGAGGACGAAGACGGCTACTATGCTTACTGCGGTCGCACCGACGACATGCTGAAGGTCGGCGGCATCTATGTCTCGCCGTTCGAGGTCGAAGGCGCGCTCGCGAGCCACGACGCCGTGCTGGAATGCGCCGTGGTTGGCGCCGAGGACGAAGCGAAGCTGGTCAAGCCCAAGGCGTTTGTGGTGGTGAAGCGGGGCCACAAACCCTCGCCCGAGCTCGCCGCCGCTTTGCAGGATCACGTCAAATCCAAGCTCGCGCCGTATAAATATCCGCGCTGGATCGAGTTCATCGAGGACATGCCGAAGACCGCGACGGGCAAAATCCAGCGCTTCAAGCTGAGACAATAACGGGGAAAGAACATGACCAACCATTCTCGACGCACCATCCTTCGGGGTCTTGCCGCAACCGCCGTGGCCACCGGTTTCGTCTTGCCGCGCGTGTCGATCGGACAGGCGGCGAGAATCAAGCTCGGCCTGATGCTGCCCTATAGCGGCACCTACGCCGCACTCGGCCGCAACATCGACGAGGCGCTGCGCCTTGCCATCGCACAGCAGGGCGGCAAGCTAGGCGGGCGCGAGGTCGATTACATCACGCTCGACGACGAATCCGATCCGCCGAAGGGCGCGGAGCGCGCCAGCAAGCTAGTCAACGGCGATCAGGTCGACGTGCTGATCGGCACGGTTCATTCCGGTGTCGCCGCCGGCATGGTGAAGGTGGCGCACGACACCGGCGCGCTGCTGATCATTCCGAACGCCGGTCTCGAAGCCGCGACCGGCGCGCTGTGCGGCCCCAACATTTTCCGTACCTCGTTCAGCAATTGGCAGCCCGCCTATGCCATGGGCAAGGTCGCCGCCGGGCGCGGCTGGAAGCGCGCGGTGGTGATCTCGTGGGATTATGCCGCGGGCAAGGAAAGCAACGGCGGCTTTGCCGAAGCGTTCACCGCGGACGGCGGCAAGATCGAAAAGGAACTGTATTTGCCGTTCCCCAACGTCGAGTTCCAGCCGCTGCTGACCGAGATCGCGTCGATCAAGCCTGACGTGGTCTATGCCTTCTTCGCGGGCGGTGGCGCGGTGAAATTCGTCAGGGACTACGCTGCGGCCGGTTTGCCGAAGACGATCCCGCTGGTCGGGCCGGGCTTCCTCACCGACGGCACGCTGCAGGCGCAGGGCGACGCCGCGCAAGGGCTCGAGACCACTCTGCATTATGCAGACGGGCTCGATCTGCCGCGCGACAAGGAGTTCCGCGCCGCGTTCGAGTCCGCCGCCAAGCGCGACGCCGATGTCTATGCCGTGCAGGGCTACGACACAGGGCAGCTCCTGGTCGCCGGCCTCAATGGGGTGAAGGGCGATGCCGGCGCCAAGCCTGCCCTGATCGAGGCATGGGAAAAGGCCGAGATCGATTCACCGCGCGGCAAGTTCACGCTGTCAAAGTCGCATAACCCGGTGCAGGACATCTATCTGCGCAAGGTGGCTGGCCTCGACAACAAGTACGTCTCCGTCGCGGTCAAGGCCCTCGCCGATCCCGCGCGCGGCTGCAAGATGGCGTGATGAAAGCGGTTCGCTGGGTTTCGCTGATCGTCGCCACTCTTGCCATCGTCTTCGGGCTGGTCTGGATCGGACAGGGGGCCGGTTATTTCCCCTATCCGAAGACCAACTTCATGATTAGCCAGATGCCTTGGGCCTATCGCGGCGGTGTATTGGCGGCCATCGGCTTGGTTGCAATCATCGCATCGCGCCGCCGCGCTTATCCTTGAATGACGGTGCGACTTCGGCCATGAACCGTGTCATCTAGTCTTTCACCTGACCATGGGGCCTGAGGCCGACATTGAAGTAGAGGATGGCGCGCAGCCAGCGTCGCCAGCACCAGGTCGGGACAGGACAGCACGCCGAGCGAGTTGAAATGATGCTCGCCGATCCAGGCCGAGTGAAACCCAAGCTCCTCGGCGTAGAGGCCTTCGTCCAGAATGTCGGCGACGAACTGGTTGGCGGTCCGCGTATTGTTCGCGTAGTGATTGTCGCTCAAGGTGAAGTAGTCGAACTTCATGGGACGCCTCGTCGGGTTGCCGGTCTATGTTACGGGGATTTTCGAATCATTGCCTCCATGGGCGGCAGCCGAAGCCAATCATCATGTCCGACACGCTAATCTTTTTCCTGATCCAACTGCTCAACGCCGTGCAATACGGCTTGCTGCTTTTTCTGGTAGCGAGCGGGCTGACGCTGATTTTCGGCATCATGGGCATCATCAATCTCGCCCACGGCAGCTTCTACATGATTGGCGCCTATCTCGCCTTCGTGTTCGCGGACGTGACGGGCAATCTGTGGCTGGCGTTGGCGATCGCGGTGCCGCTGTCGTTCCTGCTCGGGCTGTTGCTCGAAACGCTACTGTTCCGTTTCCTCTATAGCCGCGATCACCTCTATCAGGTGCTGTTGACCTACGGGTTGATCCTGGTTTTCGAGGAGTTGCGCGGCATCACCGTCGGCAACGACGTGCATGGCGTGCCGGTACCGCACTTTCTCGATTTCTCGATTCCGTTGACCGCGACCCTGTCTTATCCAGCCTATCGGTTGGCGTTGTCGGTGATCTGCCTCGTGGTGACGGCGCTGCTCTATCTCCTGATCCAGAAGACCAAGCTCGGCATGGCGATCCGCGCCGGCGCGTTCAACCGCGAGATGGTACAGACGCTCGGCATCGATATCGGCCTGATCTATCGCCTCGTGTTCGCGCTCGGCGTCGCCCTAGCCGCTTTCGCCGGGATGGTGGCGGCGCCGACCACCTCGGTGTTTCCCGGCATGGGTAACCAGGTGTTGATCGTCTGCTTCGTCACGGTGGTGATCGGCGGCATCGGCTCGATCAAGGGCGCGTTCCTCGGCGCGTTGCTGATCGGGCTGGTCGATACGTTCGGCGCGGTCTATGCGCCGCAATTCTCGGGCATGCTGGTCTATGCCCTGATGGCCGCGGTGCTGATCTGGCGCCCCGCCGGCCTGTTCGGCGCTACCGCGCGATGACGAAGCAGGCGTGGCCGATCCTGCTCGGGCTCGGCCTGATCGTGCTAATCGCGCTGCCGCTGGTCGCCGGCAAGTTCGGGCTCGATCTCGCCGCGCGGATCATGATAATGGCGATTTTCGCCATGAGTCTCGATCTGCTCGTCGGTTTCGCCGGCATGGTCAGCCTCGGCCATGCCGCATTTTTCGGCATCGGCGCCTATGCACTCTATCTCCTATCGCCGCAATATGGCGGCGCGAGCCTTTTCTTGTCGCTGCCGGCGGCGGTCGTGGCGGCGGCACTTGCTGCGTTTGTCATCGGCCTGCTGGTACTGCGCTCGTCCGGCGTCTACTTTATCATGGTGACGTTGGCGTTTGGCGAGATGTTCTATTACTACGCCAACGGCGCACGCTGGCTCGGCGGCTCCGACGGCGCCTATGTCTATCAGCGCCCGAGCGCCGGCCCCATCGATCTCGGCCAGGGCCATGCCTTCTACTATCTCGTGCTGATCGCGCTGGCAGCGTCGTATCTGCTGCTCCGCGTCATTCTACGCGCGCCGTTCGGCCATGCGCTGCGCGGCATCCGCAGCAACGATCACCGCATGCGTTCGCTCGGTTTCGCCACGCCGCACTACAAGCTTCTCGCGTTCGTCATTGCAGGCGCTCTCGCTGGCCTCGCCGGCTATTTCGACGCGGCGCAATTCGGGGTGGTCAATCCCGAACTGTTCGGCTGGCGGCTTTCCGGCAGCGTGCTGATGATGGTGATTCTCGGCGGGATGGGCACGATCGACGGCGCGATCCTCGGCGCGGCCGTGCTGGTGCTACTGGAGAATTTCCTCGGCGATCTCACGACCCATTGGCTCTTGCCGATGGGAATGTTCATCGTCGCGGCCGTGCTGCTCTTGCCGCAGGGTCTGATCGATCCGGCCTCGTTATGGCGCACGACGCGCGCGCGTCGCCATGTCTGAGCCGATCCTGCGGGCCGAACGGCTCGGCAAGAATTTCGGCGGCCTCGCGGCGGTGCGCGACGTTTCGCTCGACCTGGCACCGAACCAAATCCATGCCGTGATCGGCCCGAACGGCGCGGGCAAGACAACGCTCATCAATCTCCTCTCGGGCGACCTCGTGCCGACAACGGGCCGCGTGTTCTTTCGCGGCACAGAAATCGAAGGCCACGCGCTCGACAGCATCGCCCGGCTCGGCATCGCGCGCGCCTACCAGCGCACCAATATCTTCGCCGGCTTTTCCATATTCGAGAATTGCCGTCTCGCCGCGCAGGCGCGGCGTCAGCCCGGCATCCGTCTGTTCCGCCCCGCCCTCGGCTATCGCGAAGTCAACGACGCGGCCGAGCGCGCGCTGGCGCTGGCCGGCATCGAGACGCGTGCGGACGAACGCGCGTCCGACCTGTCGCATGGCGAGCAGCGCCAGCTCGAACTGGCGATGGCGCTGGCGACCGAGCCGCAAGTGCTGCTGCTCGACGAGCCGCTCGCGGGCATGGGGCTTGAAGAAGCGTCGCGCATCACCACGCTGATCGCGCGGCTCGGCGCGGATCACGCCATCCTGCTGGTCGAGCACGACATGGACGCAGTGTTCAACATCGCGGCGACAGTGACCGTGATGGTCGACGGCGCGGTGCTCGCGAGCGGCACGCCAGCGGTGATCCGCACCGACGCCGCGGTGCAGGCCGCTTATCTCGGCGAGGCGGTATGAGCGACGCGCCGCTGATCGAGGCCGTCGGACTCCACACCTATTACGGCGCCAGCCATGTGTTGCACGGCATCGACCTCACCCTGCGGCGCGGCGAGACCGTGGCGCTGCTAGGGCGCAACGGCATGGGCAAGACCACACTGCTGCGCTCGCTGCTCGGCCTAACCCCGGCGCGTCGTGGCGAAATCCGCATCGAAGGGATTCCGATGATTGGTGCGCGCGCCGACCGCATTGCTCGTGCAGGCATCGCCTATGTCCCGGAGGGACGCGGCATTTTCCCGACGCTGAGTGTACGGGAAAACATGGTCCTAGCCGCGCGACCAGGCGCCTGGGATCTCGATCGGGTGCTCGCCGTCTTTCCACGCTTGGCGCAGCGGCTCAATCATGGCGGTGGACAGATTTCCGGCGGGGAGCAGCAGATGTTGGCGATCGGCCGCGCGTTGGTGATGAATCCAAAAGCAATCCTTCTCGACGAGATCACGGAAGGACTGGCACCACTCGTCGCCCGCGAGATTTGGTCGATCATCAGTCTAATTCGCCAGAGTGGCATCGCGGCCATAATCGTTGACCGCAATCTTGCCCAGATTTCGGGCATTGCCGAGCGTCTTCTCATTATGGTGAACGGGCGACTTGTTCTCAGCGGTACCCCCGCGGAACTCAAAACACATTCCGATTTGAGACGGTATCTCAGTCTTTGAGGCCGGCCGGCTTCCTCCCGTGAACAGAATTGCGGCCGCCAACGCTTTCGCTTTCGAAGAACTGCAAATCAACGGCGATTAGACAATTCCGCCCGGCTATCAGATTGGCCTTATGGGAGGCGATATCCTCGTATCCGAGAGGTCCCTTTGATCGTGATTGTGTCGGCGGACGAGCCAGTCTAATGGGCAGGACGGAGAGCGCGTACGTTTCGATAAAGAGTGCCGCCGTCCGAAAGACATTTCTACGCACGTACGCGGGTCCAACCTAGCGTGCAACAGAGGCCAACCGATTGAAACTGTTTGCGGCGAAATTGAGCCATTCTTAGCGAAACGCTAGGGTTTTCGCCAATGTCCGCGTTTCTTTGGCCCGCTCATAAAGGGCCCACCTTAACCGAGACCGAACTCACGCAAGCGATCAACTAATAGCGTAATCTCGCGGCTTATGATTAAATTCGTCTTTGGGAAGTCTTGCTAAGGAAAGTCTTGCTAGCGCGAAATATCCGTCTGGATATTTCGGCGCCGACCTCCTATAACCACTAAAACCGACACTAAGTTCCGAGGGAGGAAACTATGAACGCGCCTGTTCCGAAATTCATGATCGAGGCGACCTGGAAAGGGCGTCTGTTCGGCAACGACTGGTATACGAGCGGCGGCACCATCGACGTGCTTGAGCCGGCGAGCGGCGCCCACATTACGACGGTCGGCAACGCTACCGCGAAGGATGTGCGCAAGGCCGCCGCCGAGGCGCGCGCGGCGCAGCCGGGCTGGGCCGCGACGCCCTATGAGAAGCGCGCGGAGATTCTGCGCAAGGCGGCGCGCATCCTCGAGGACAATCAGGAAGAGCTGATCCCGTGGATCGCGCGCGAGACAGGCGGCATTCCCGCCAAGGCCGGCTTCGAGACCCATTCCATCACGCAAATTCTCTATCGCGCGGCGGCGATGTGCAACGAGCCGCAGGGCTTGGTGCTGCCGTCTGATCCAGGCCGCATCAGCCTGGCGCGGCGCATCCCGCGCGGCGTCATCGGCGTCATTTCGCCGTTCAACTTCCCGCTGATCCTGTCGATGCGCGCGGTCGCGCCGGCGCTCGCGGTCGGCAACGCGGTCGTGCTCAAGCCCGATCCGCGCACGCCGCTGACCGGTGGCGTCATCATCGCCCGCCTGTTCGAGGAAGCGGGCTTGCCCAAGGGCGTGCTCCACGTCCTGCCGGGCGGCATTGAGGCCGGCGAGGCGGTCTGCACCGACCCCGACATCGCGATGGTCTCGTTCACCGGGTCGAGCGCCGCCGGCCGCCGCGTCGGCGAGCTCGCTGGCAAGCATCTGAAGAAGGTGCAGCTTGAGCTCGGCGGCAAGAACGGCGTCATCGTGCTGGAGGACGCCGATCTCGATTCAACGGCATCGGCGGTCGCGTTCGGCGCTTGGTTCCATCAGGGCCAGATCTGCATGACCACCGGCCGCATCCTGGTACAGGAGAAGATCGCGGCGTCGCTGACGGCGAAGCTGGTCGAGAAGGCGAACCATCTGCCGGTCGGCGATCCGCTGGGCCAGGTGGCGCTCGGCCCGATCATCAGCAAGCAGCAGGTCGAGCGCATCGACGGCATCGTCAAGGACAGCATCAAGGCCGGCGCCAAGCTCGAAGCCGGCGGCACTTTCGAGGGGACGTTCTACAAGCCGACGGTACTGACCGGGGTGAAGCCTGGCATGCGTGCCTATGAAGAGGAAATTTTCGGGCCGGTCGCGGCGATCACGACGTTCAAGTCCGACGACGACGCCATCAGGATGGCGAACGATACCGAATACGGTCTATCGGCGGGCGTATTTTCGGCCAATGTCGGCCGCGCGCTGGCGGTCGGCAACAAGCTGACGACCGGCCTACTGCACATCAATGACCAGACCGTGGCCGACGAGGCGCATATTCCGTTCGGTGGCACCGGCGCCTCCGGCAACGGCACCCGCATCGGCGGTCCGGCCAACTGGGAAGAATTTACCCATTGGCAGTGGCTGACCATCAAGGAGCGGCCGAATCCTTATCCGTTCTGAACAGATTGCCGACTCCGCAACGGCGGTTGCCGTCGTCCGGGGCGCGCCGAGTCCGGCGGTTCAGACCCTGTTCGGCACCCTGGTCCAGCGGTGGAGGCCGTTCGGTCGTGTCGCCGGCGTTGTCGCGGAAACCCACGGTCTCGCCGACCGGGCTTGTAACGCGGGCTTTCTGCGCAACCTCGCCACGGGGGAGCGGTTTCCGATCTTTCAGGATCTC
>JAATGI010000089.1 GCA_015654725.1 Rhodospirillales bacterium | reverse complement strand
TTATCGCGTGCGGGGCCATCTGGAAGCCAAGCTCGATCCGCTCGGCCTGCAGGTGCCGAAGGCGCATCCGGAGCTGGATCCGCGTACGCACGGCTTCGCGCCCACCGACTGGGACCGCCCCATTTTCATCGATCGCGTGCTGGGGCGGGAAACCGCGACGTTGCGCGAAATCGTGAAAGTGCTGCGCGAAAGCTATTGCGGCCCGATCGGCGTCGAATTCATGCACATCCAGGATCCGGAACAAAAAGCCTGGATCCAGCGCCGCATCGAGGGCGCACCGTGGGTCGGCGCGTTCGATGCCAGCGCCAAGCGAACCATTCTGCAGCAGCTCACCGAGGCCGAGGGGTTCGAGGCGTTCTGCCAGAAGCGCTATGTCGGCACCAAACGTTTCGGCCTCGAAGGCGCCGAGGTCACGATCCCCGCCCTGCACACCATCATCGATACGGTGGTGGCGCGCGGTACCAATGAGATCGTGATCGGCATGCCGCATCGCGGCCGGCTGAACACGCTGGTCAATATCGTGAAGAAGCCGCTGACCGCGCTGTTCAGCGAATTCGCCGGCGCCAGCTTCAAGCCCGACGACGTGCAGGGCTCCGGCGACGTCAAATACCATCTCGGCACCTCGACCGACCGCGAATTCGACGGCAACACCATGCATCTATCGCTGACCGCGAACCCGTCGCATCTCGAAGTCGTCAATCCGGTGGTGCTCGGCAAGGTGCGCGCCAAGCAGCGCCAGCGCGGCGACACCAATCGCGACCAGGTGATCGGCCTCTTGATGCATGGCGATGCCGCCTTCGCCGGCCAGGGCCTGGTCAACGAATCGCTCGAACTCTCCGAGATCAAGGGCTACCGCACCGGCGGCACCATCCATTTCATCGTCAACAATCAGATCGGCTTCACCACCAGCCCGGCGGCGGCGCGCTCCGGTCCTTATCCTTCCGACACCGCGAAAAGCATCTCGGCGCCGATTTTCCACGTGAATGGCGACGATCCCGAGGCGGTGGTGCATGTCGCGCGCGTCGCCACCGAGTATCGCCTTCGCTTCAAGAAGGACGCGGTGCTGGACATGTTCTGCTATCGCCGCCACGGCCATAACGAAGGCGACGAACCGGCCTTCACCCAGCCCTTGATGTACAAGGCGATCGCCGACCATCCGACCACGCGGGAAATCTACGCGAAGCGCCTCGTCGAGGAGGGTATCGTCACCGCCGCCGAAGCCGAGGCGATGCTGACGGATTTCTACGCCCGCCTCGATGCCGCGTTCGAGACCGCGAAAAACTACCGCCCCAACAAGGCGGACTGGCTCGAAGGCGTTTGGAGCGGCCTCGCCGTCGCCTCGGGCGAAGACCGCCGCGGCGAGACCTCGGTCCCGCTGGAACTGTTGAAGGAAGTCGGCGCCGCGCTGACGACGGTGCCCAAGGACTTCAACTTGAACCGCAAGATCGCGCGCCAGCTCGAACAGAAGAAGCAAGCGATCGACAGCGGCCAAGGCATCGATTGGGCGACCGCCGAAGCGCTGTCCTTCGGCTCGTTGCTGGCCGAAGGCACCTTCGTGCGCCTCTCCGGCCAGGATTCCGGGCGTGGCACGTTCTCGCAGCGCCATGCCGTTCTGGTCGATCAGGAAAACGAGGCGAAGTATATCCCGCTGCAACATGTCCGCGTCGGCCAGCCGCCGTTCGAGGTGCTGGATTCGCCGCTGTCGGAAGCCGCCGTGCTCGGTTTCGAATACGGCTACAGCCTCGCCGAGCCGCGCGCGCTCATTCTCTGGGAGGCGCAGTTCGGCGATTTCGCCAACGGCGCCCAAATCATCACCGACCAGTTCATCTCCTCGGGCGAGGCCAAATGGCTGCGCATGTCCGGCCTGGTGATGCTGTTGCCGCACGGCTATGAAGGGCAAGGCCCCGATCATTCCTCGGCGCGGCTCGAGCGCTTCCTGCAAATGTCGGGCGAGGACAATTGGCAGGTCTGCAACCTCACTTCGGCCGCCAATTATTTTCACGTCCTGCGCCGCCAGGTGCATCGCAATTTCCGCAAGCCGCTTGTCATCATGGCGCCGAAATCGCTGTTGCGGAATCCCGAGGTCGCGTCGGCGCTGGCCGAGATGGGGCCCGGCACCTCGTTTCATCGCGTCATCGAGGAGACCGATATGTTGGCGCCCGACGACAAAATCCGCCGCGTCGTGCTGTGCAGCGGCAAAGTCTATTTCGACCTGCGCCACGCGCGGCGCGAGCGCAAGATCGACGATGTCGCGATCCTGCGCGTCGAGCAGCTCTATCCGTTTCCGGTCAAGACCCTGGGCGAGGCGCTGGCGCGCTATAAGAACGCCGATCTGGTCTGGTGCCAGGAGGAGCCGCAAAATATGGGCGCCTGGAATTTCGTCGACCGGCGCATCGAGGCGGTGGCGGCGCGCCTCGACATCAAAGGCAAGCGCCCGCTTTACGCCGGCCGGCCGGAAATGGCGGCGACAGCGACCGGGATGCTGCGCCGTCACAATGCCGAACAGGCAAGGCTGGTAGAACAAGCGCTCACGGGCGCTTGAGCGGGCGGGAACGAACATGGCGATCGACATCAAGGTACCCGCGCTGGGCGAATCGGTGACCGAGGCCAGCGTCGGCCGCTGGCTGAAGAAAGCCGGCGACGCGGTCGAGATGGACGATCCGCTGGTCGAGATCGAAACCGACAAGGTCACGCTCGAAGTCAACGCGCCCGCCGCCGGCACGCTCGCGGATATTCTCGCGCTGGAAGGCGCCAACGTCGCGGTCGGCGCGGTGCTCGGCCATATCGCCGAGGGCAAGGCCGCGGCAAGGCCCGCGAAAGCGGCGCCGCCCCAAGCCGGAATCGTGAATCCGGTGCCGTCGCCGGTGTCGCCCGCGGCACTCGCGCCGCAACCCGCCGCCGTGCCGAGCGCGGTGGTGCAGCTCGAACGCTCCGGCCCCGCCGCGCGCAAGCTGGCCGATGAAAAAGGCGTCGAT
>JAATGI010000077.1 GCA_015654725.1 Rhodospirillales bacterium | reverse complement strand
GAGCGCGATCAGCAGCGCCAAGCCCAGCAGGAGGAAGGCCAAGATGCCGGCCGAGGGCGCGGCCTCGAGGTCGCCCACCAGCGAGACGCCGACAAAGCCGACGCCCAGCACGATGATCCCGAGCCCGGCGAATTTGCCGAACTGCTTGAACCAGTCCGGACCGGCGTGATGCACGGAATGTTGCTGATGGGTCTGCGCGCGCCCCGCAACTGCTTCGGCCATGATGCCCCCCTGACGTCGTCGGAGCGCTTCATTAAAGCTCGACGATGACAAGCGAATGACAGAACCGTGGCGGCGACGGAGATCGATCGATATCGCGCTTAAGGCTCCTGACAGAACGGTGTCAGGAGCGGTCTGTTAGCGTCTCTCCATCGCACATCCCGCGATCCGAAGGAGACCGCCATGAAAAACGCCGTTTGGTTCGAAATTCCCGCGTCCGACCTTGAACGCGCGATCGTCTTCTATGAGCGCATTTTCGCCAAGACGCTGAAACGCGAAAGCATGGGCGGGGTCGATATGGCGGTGTTCCCCTATGAACGGCCAGCCGCGGGCGGCGCGGTGGTCAAGGGTCCGGCCTATCGTCCCAGCGAAGACGGCAAGGGTCCGGTCGTCTATGTCGCCGCCGATGGCGAAATCGACGCGATCCTGGCGCGGGTCGCGGCGGCCGGCGGCAAAGTCGCGCTGCCGAAATCGGCGTTGCCGGGCGTCGGCGCGATCGCGCATATCATCGACACCGAAGGCAACCGCATCGGCCTTCACGCCGCCTGAGCCTAGCCGTCGCCAACGGCTTCGGGCGGACGCCGCCCGGACCCGCCCCCCTTTTTTTTCTATCGATGAGGCCAAGCCATGAATTTGGGTTATGTCATTCTCTATGTCGCCGATGTCGCCGCGACCGCGGCGTTCTATGAAAAAGCGTTCGGCTTGAAGCGCCGCTTTGCCGTGGAAAGCGGCCAGTATATCGAGATGGAAACAGGCGCCACCGCGCTCGGTTTCGTCGCCGAAAACCATGTCGCTTCCGGCGGCACGGATTTCGCGCCGACCCGCGCGACGGCGAAGCCGCCCGCGATGGAGATCGCCTTTATCGCCGACGATGTCGCGGCCGCGGTCGAGCGCGCGGTTGCCGCCGGCGCCAAGATCGTGAAGCATCCCGTACAGATGCCCTGGGGCCAGACCGTCGCCTATGTCCGCGACCTGGACGGCGCGCTGGTGGAACTCTGCACCAAGAAGGGGTGAGCTTTAACCGAGCTGGTAGAATAATCGCATCATGCGGCGTGCCGACCGGCTCTTCCAGATCGTGCAACTGCTTCGCGGCGGCCGGCTCGTCACCGCGAAGAAGCTGGCCGACAAGCTCGAAGTGTCGGAACGCCCCATTTATCGCGACATCGCCGATCTCCAAGCCTCGGGGGTGCCTATCGATGGCGAGGCCGGCGTCGGCTATGTGCTGCGCGGCGGCTTCGACATTCCGCCGCTGATGTTCGATCGCGGCGAAATCGAAGCCATTGTGCTCGGCACACGCATGGTCGAGGCCTGGGGCGGCGAACAGCTCGCCGAGGCGGCGCGCGAGGCCTTGAGGAAGATCGAGGCCGTCCTGCCGGCCGATGTGCGGGACCGCATCGAGCGTACACATCTTTATGCGCCAGGCCTCGGCCTGCCGCCTGAATTGCGTCCGCGAATCGATTCTCTGCGCGATGCGATCCGCGAACGACGGGTCGTCGCGATGGATTATCGCCGGGAGGACGGCAATGACAGTCGGCGTCGCGTCCGCGCGCTCGGACTCTATTTTTGGGGCGGGGTGTGGACGCTCGCGGCCTGGTGCGAGTTGCGCCGGGATTTCCGCAATTTCCGCATCGACCGCATGGATCGGCTCGACATTCTGGATGAGCGGTTTCCGACCGACCCCGACAAATCGCTTCACGCCTTCATGGCGAAGATGGCGCGCGACTGACGGCGTTAGCCGCCGAAATCGCCGCAGTCGCGGCGCTGCAACAGTCCGACCGAGCGTTGCTTGAACCGGGCCTCGTAGGCGGCGACGATCTCGCGCACGATGCGGACGGAGTCCGTCTGATCCGGCAGCGCGGCGATGACGTATTTGGTGCGCTCGCGCACCCTTCGCTTCGCCTCGGGATCGAACCATTCACCGGTAGCGTCGATCGCGGTAAGGCCGGGAAGTTTCGCCACCAACGTGTCGCGAGCTAATTTATCCCACGCCTAGTCGCTGACGCCGGAAGCGTCGCCGGCGCCGCGACCGAATAATAGCTCGAACACCAGCAGCGGGTGGGTCTTCGGATCGGCGCAAACCAGGGTATCGG
>JAATGI010000390.1 GCA_015654725.1 Rhodospirillales bacterium | reverse complement strand
TCTCGCCGGCACGGTCGCCCGCGTCGCCGCGTTCCTGACGCGCTACGCGGTGTAACCGGCGGCGGTTCGGTCAGGCGCCGGGCGGCCGGTACGCCGGATGCTTCTTCACCGCCGCGTCGACTTCCTCGACGGTCAGCAGCGGCGTGATTTTGGTCCGGATCATGCCGCTCGACGAGACGGTGAGAGCGAGCGACGCCGCGCTGACATTGTCGGCGACATCGAAGATCGCGATGACATCGTGATCGCCGAACGCGAAATACAGGCTTTCCATTTTGCCGCCGGCCGCCTTGATCGCCTTGCTGGCGGCGTCCTTGCGGCCCGATCCACCTTCCTTCACCACGCCCTTCAGGCCGTCCGCGCTGTAGCTCCCCTGAAGCAGATATTTCGCCATGCTCGACCTCCCGTTGGTGATTGCGGCGACGCCCATCGCCTAAGCTTTTGACAACGCGGTTCGTCGCGCCGACACTTTAATGTTCGGGGTTTCGATCGGCAAGGAGGCGGGATGGCCGCGGATAAAGTCGCGTTGGTGGTGGGCGCGGGCGACGCCACCGGCGGCGCCATCGCGCGCCGCTTTGCGCGCGAAGGCTTCGTCGCCTGCGTCGCGCGCCGTCACGCCGACAAGCTCGAACCGCTGGTGCGCCAGATCGAAAGCGCGGGCGGCAAAGCGCGCGCTTTCGGCTCCGACGCGCGCAAGGAAGAAGCGATGATCGCGCTCGTGGACGAGATCGAGCGCGATGTCGGCCCGATCGAGGCCGCGATCCATAATATCGGGGCCAATGTCCGCTTCGGCATCCGCGAGACCACGTCGCGCGTCTATACCAAGGTCTGGGAGATGGCGGCGTTCTCGGGCTTTCTCATGGGCCGTGAGGTCGCGCGCGTGATGGTGCCGCGCGGCCACGGCACCATCCTGTTCACCGGCGCGACCGCGAGCCTGCGCGGCCGCGACGGCTTCGCCGCGTTCTCGGGCGCCAAGCACGCGCTCCGGGCGCTGGCGCAAAGCATGGCGCGAGAGTTGGGGCCGCAAGGAATCCATGTCGGCCATATCGTGATCGATGGCGCGATCGATACGGAATTCATCCGCGCCGTCGCGCCCGAGCGTTATGCGCTCAAGGACCGGGACGGCATCCTCAATCCCGAGCACATCGCCGAGAATTACTGGCGGCTCCATGTCCAGCCGCGCGACGCCTGGACCCATGAGCTCGATCTGCGGCCCTGGCTCGAAGCCTGGTGAGCGGAGGATGTGATTTTTGCGCCAACTCATTATCGTCACCCCTGCGAAAGCAGGGGCCCAGGGGTAACCGCACGACGCCTAGCCTGGGTCCCCGCTTTCGCGGGGACGACGGATGGGTGTTACGCCCCTGTAAGGAATCACGCCTGATGACCCCATCCGTCGAGTTCCATTTCGATTTCGGCAGCCCCAACACCTATTTCGCCCATCGCGTCATCCCCGCGATCGAGGCGCGGACCGGCGCCAAGTTCCGCTATGTACCGATCCTGCTCGGCGGCGTGTTCAAGGCGACCAACAACAAATCGCCGGTCGTCCAATTCGCCGGCATCAAGAACAAGCTCGACTACGACCGGCTCGAAATCGACCGCTTCATCAAGAAACACAGCCTGACCAAGTTCCATTGGAACCGGAATTTCCCGGTCAACACGCTCGGCATCATGCGCGGCGCGGTCGCCGCCGAAATGGACGGCGTCGCGCCCGCTTATATCGAGGCGATGTTCCGCGGCATGTGGGAGGAAAGCCGCAAGCTCGATGATCCGGCGGTGATCGTCGCGACCCTGCAAGAAACCGGGCTCGACGGCGCGCGCCTCGCCGCGCAAACCCAAGAGCAAGCGGTGAAGGACAAGCTCATCGCCAACACCGAGGCTTCGGTGGCGCGCGGGACCTTCGGCGCGCCGACCTTCTTTGTCGGCGACGAGATTTATTTCGGCAAGGACCGGCTGCGCGAGGTCGAGGAAGCGATTCTGGCCCAACGCCGCTAAACCGTCTATTCTCCCATCGGGGATTATGGGGCGCCGCCGTAGGCGGCGCGAGGGGGAACGATGCAACGCCGTCTTGGGTTGGCGGTAACGTTTGCGGTCGCGGTGGCGACCGGCGCGCACGCGCAGCAACCGAACAATTCGGTCAACGTCCAGGGGCTTCTCGCTTCGTGCGGCGCCTCTAAAGGCTCGATCGATTATCTCGCCTGCGGTCAGTATATCGCCGGCGTCGGCGACCAGATGAGCATCAACGCCGCGTTGCAGGGCGCGCTGCCGCCGGACGCCTGGAAATCGGTCGAGAAGCTCGCGATATGCGGCACACCGAGCTATGCCGCCATGCGTCAGGCCTTCATCAATTGGGGGCCGAAGCACCCGGAGGATTGGGCCAAGCCCCGCGCCGTCGGTGTGGTCAAGGCGCTGCGCGAAACCTGGCCTTGCACCGCGCAATAGCGGCTATTTGAGCAGGTCGTCCATCATTGACTTCGCTTTGGCCTGCGCCTGGTCCAGCGCCTTGGTCGCAACCTTGCCCGCTTGCTCGGTGGCGGCGTCGGCGGCTAAACCGGTACCGTACTTTTGATCCGCCGCTACGCCGCTCATTGCCGCTTGGGCGTTGGACATAATCGGAATCTTTTGGGTCTTTCCGGGCACGAGTTTGCCGCTGTTGGGATCCGACACCCAATTGTTCACCGTCTTATATTGCGTGCCATCCGGATCGGTGCCGAAGCGGACGGTCTCTTTGGAAACCGGCGTCCCCGACGAATCCGAGGTCACCACGGTCTGTCCCGTGGACAGACCGGTATGGCCGTCTGTCGTCGTGACGATTTGCGTCGTCGCGCCCGACGCCGGATCGGATTGGTTGATCGTCGTCGTCGTGGTGTTCGTCGCCGGATTCGTCACCACCTGCTTCACATTGTTCCAGTCACCGGAGATCGGGTCTTTTTGCAGTATCGTCACCCGCGTCTGATTCCCCGATGGATCGTAAGCGACATCCGTCCGCTGGCCGGTGGTCAGGTTTTCGGTGAAGGTCGTCTTCGATCCGTCCGCGTCGGTCTCGACGCTGGTTCGGATTCCCGTATTCGGGTCCGTGGTTGTCACGACGGTGGAGCCGCTATGCGGATCGTAATCGGTGACGGTCGTCGCCCCGGTATTCGGATCGGTGACGGTCACGGTTTGCACGCCCGAATCCGGGTCGGTCTGAACCTGCGCGCCCGGCGGCACCGGCGGCGGCCCGGGAATGGGTGGTGTCGCGTCG
>JAATGI010000346.1 GCA_015654725.1 Rhodospirillales bacterium | reverse complement strand
GATCGAGTTCCGCAGCGTGGTCGATGCCGTGCGCTGCGCGATCGAGGTGCGGAACGGCATGGCGGAGCGGAATAACGAATTGCCCCCAGGTCGCCGCGCCGCAGCATATCATCGGCGCCCGCGAAACGAAATTCCGGCGGCGCGCCCGATCGCGGGCGTTGCTCCTGGCGCGTTTTTCCGAATACCTTGGAAGCACAAGCGAAACCGGCGTCGGGAGGACCTTTATGAAATGCCATTTCTTGATGCCCTATCCCGTCGCGGCGATCGCGGTCGGGGCGTGACATGGGAACATTCTCCGGCAAAACCGTCATCGTGACCGGCGCCGCGCGCGGCCAGGGCGCCGCCGAGGCGAGGCTCTTCATCGCCGAAGGCGCCAATGTCGTCGCCACCGATCTATTGGAGGAAGGCGCGGCGCTGGCCCGCGAATTGGGTCCGGCTTGCGAGTTCATCGAACACGACGTGTCCGACGAAGCCGCCTGGGCGCGGGTGGTCTCTCGGGCGATGACGCGCTTCGGCCGCGTCGATGTCCTGGTCAACAATGCCGGGGTGCTGAGCACATTGCCGCTCGACGCCACCGAACCCGCGGAGTTCGAGCGGGTCTACCGCGTCAATCAGCTGGGCACGTTTCTCGGCATGCGCGCCGTGATCGAGCCGATGGCCGAGCGCGGCGGCGCGATCGTCAACACCTCCTCGGGCGCTGCGTTGTCGGGAACGCCGGGCATGTTCGCCTATGTCGCGAGCAAATGGGCGCTGCGCGGCATGACCAAATCCGCGGCGCGCGATCTGGCGAAATACAAAATCAGGGTGAACGCGATTCTGCCCGGCATCATCGACACCGCCATGGCGGCGCAGAACAGCCCGGAAAACCTCAAGCAATTCGCCGCCATGATTCCGTTCGGGCGATTTGGCACGCCCGCCGAAATCGCGCAATTGGTGGCGTTTCTCGCCTCCGACGCCGCGCAATATATCACCGGCGCCGAATTCGCCATCGATGGCGGCCTTAACGCGTAGGCAAGCCCATCGCGCGGAACCAAAGCCGTTCCAGCTTTTTCGCCAGCCGATTTCGGTCGATCCGCCGCCCCTTGGCATAGGCGTCATCGACCACGGCATGGAGGCCGCTAAACAGGAACACGGCGGTGAAGCGCGGGTCGTCGATCGACCAGGCGCCCGCCTCGGCGCCGGCCTCAAGCAACCCGGCGAGATGATCGATGACGATATTGTCGACCAGCCCTTCGCGCGTCGGCGGCGCGCTGTAAAACAGAATGTCGTGCAGGCGGATCGAATCGAGATAGCTGTCGACGCCGGCGGCCGCCCATGCCGCCAATTTTCCGCGCCAGTCCCGCGGCGGCCGTTCGGCCACCGCCGCCTCGATCTTCGCCCGATGCTGGCGCGCGAAACGCTCGCCGAGCGCGGCGCGGATATCGTCCTTGGAGGAGAAATAGAGATAGAACGTGCCCTTGGCGACGCCGGCGGCGGACGTGATCCGCTCGATCGTGGTGGCGCCGACGCCGTCTTGGAGAAAGCGGCGCTGCGCGGCGTTCATCAGCTCGTCGCGCCGCTCTTCGGCCGGCTTGGTCCGTGGCCGGCGCTTGGCGTCACTCGGCACGGGTCACCAACTTGTCGGCGCGGCGCAGTTCGGGGAACAGCCGCGACCATAGCGCCACCACCGCCAGCGTGCCCAAGCCTCCGAGCGCCGCCGCCGGCACGGTGCCGAACAACGCCGCGGTCGCGCCTGACTCGAACTCGCCCAATTCGCTCGAGGCGCCGATAAACGCGAAATACACGGCGCTGACGCGGCCGCGCATCGCGTCGGGCGTCGCGAGCTGAACCAGGGTTTGGCGGATGACCATGCTGACCATGTCGAAACCGCCGGCCGCGGCCAAGGCGGCAAGCGACAGCACGAAATTGGCCGAGACGGCGAACACCACGACCGCGAGGCCGAAGCCCGCGACGCAGCCGAGCATCAGCTTGCCGGCGCCATGCTCGATCGCGCGGTGCGCCAGGACGGCGCCGACGATGGCGGCACCGACGCCCGGGGCGCAGCGCAGGCAGCCGAGCCCGACCGGACCGACCATGAGAATGTCCCTGGCGAAAATCGGCAGCAGCGCGGTGACGCCGCCCAGCAGCACGGCGAACAGATCGAGCGAGATCAGGCCGAGCAGCAGGCGGTTCGAGCGAATGTAGCGCAGGCCGGCGAAGACGCTCAGTTCGGCGCGGTCGCCGGCCGGCTCGGCCGACGCCGGGCGGCCGCCGGCGAGGCGGCGCGTTTGCGTGACGGCGAGCAGATAGAGCGCCGCCGCCGCGCCGAACAGGGCAGGGCCGCTGGCGGCATAGATCAAGCCGCCAATGGCCGGCCCCGCGATTGAACAGACTTGGAAAACCGACGAGCTGACCGCGACCGCGCGCGGAAATTCGTCCACGGGCACCACGCGCGGCAACGTCGCCGCCATCGCCGGGGAGGCAAAAGCGCGCGCCGCGCCGACGATGAGCAACAGGACATAGACCGGTCCGGCGGCCGGCGCCGCCGCCGCCATCCAGGCCGCGAACAAGACGAGGCAGAGCGCTTGTATGCCGAGGGCAAGGGCGATG
>JAATGI010000417.1 GCA_015654725.1 Rhodospirillales bacterium | reverse complement strand
TACAAGAAAGCGATCGTGACCCTGGCCGAGGGTTCCAAGATCGACGTGACCACGGGAGTCTGATCATGGCGCTCAAGAGCTACCGACCGACCACGCCGGGCCAGCGCCAGTTGATTCTGGTCGACCGCGCCGAATTGTGGAAGGGCGGGCCGGTCAAGGAACTGACCGAGGGCCTCAAATCCTCGGGCGGGCGCAACAACACCGGCCGCATCACCTCGCGTTTCCGCGGCGGCGGGCACAAGCAGCGTTACCGCATCGTCGATTTCAAGCGCGACAAGGAAGGCGCCGCCGAAGTGCTGCGGCTCGAATACGATCCCAACCGCACCGCTTTCATCGCGCTCGTGCGGTACGAGGATGGCGAACAATCCTACATTCTGGCGCCGCAGCGTCTGGCGCCGGGCGACAAAGTGGTGGCGGGCGAGCGCGTCGATGTGAAGCCCGGCAACACCATGCCGATCGCCAACATCCCGCTCGGCACGATCATTCACAATGTCGAGCTGAAGCCGGGCAAGGGCGGGCAATTGGCGCGCTCGGCCGGTACCTATGTTCAGCTGGTCGGCCGCGACGCCGGCAACGCGCTGTTGCGGCTCGCCTCGGGCGAGGTGCGCATGGTGCGCGCCGAATGCCGCGCTACCATCGGCGCGGTCTCCAATCCCGATCAGCAGAACGTGTCGATCGGCAAGGCGGGGCGCAATCGCTGGAAAGGCTGGCGCGGCCATGTTCGCGGCGAGGCGATGAACCCGGTCGATCATCCGTTGGGCGGGCGCACCAAGGGCGGCCGCCATCCGGTCTCGCCCTGGGGCCAGAACGCCAAGGGCCTGAAGACGCGTCACAACAAATCGACGGACCGCGCGATCGTGCGGCGCCGCCAGAAGTAACGGAGGCCGGGGTGACACGCTCGGTATGGAAAGGCCCGTACGTCGACGGCTATCTCTTGAAGAAGGCGGAGAAGGCGCGCGGCTCGGGCCGGAACGAGATCATCAAGATTTGGTCGCGGCGCTCGACCATCTTTCCGCAATTCGTCGGCCTCACCTTCGGCGTCTATAACGGCAACAAATTCATCCCGGTGCAGGTGACCGAGCACATGATCGGCCACAAATTCGGCGAGTTCGCGCCGACGCGAATTTTCCGCAGCCACAGCACCTCCGACAAGAGGGCGAAACGGACCGAGACGCCATGAGCAAGAAGGCGAACCCGCGCCGTGTCGCCGAGACCGAAGCGATGGCCTATGCCCGCGCCATCAAGGTGAGCGCGCGCAAGCTCAATCTTGTGGCCGAGAGCATTCGCGGCAAAAGCGCCAACGCGGCGCTGGCCGAGCTCGATTTCTCCAAGCGCCGCATCGCCCGCGACGTAAAAAAGGTGCTGCAGGCCGCGATCGCCAACGCCGAGAACAATCACCAGCTCGATGTCGATCGGCTCTATGTGCGCGAGGCCAGTGTCGGCCGCGCCTTCGGGCTGAAACGCTTCACCGCCCGCGGCCGGGGCCGCGCGGCGCGGATCGAGAAATACTATTCCAACCTCACCGTGATCGTCCGCGAGCGCGAAGAGGCGGCGGCGAAACAGGAGCAGGCCTGATGGGTCAGAAAGTCAATCCGATCGGGCTCCGGCTCGGCATCAACCGAACCTGGGATTCGCGCTGGTTCGCGCGCAAGGATTACGGCGCGCTGCTGCACGAAGACATCAAGCTGCGTAAATTCCTCACCGATCGTTTGCAGCAAGCGGGGGTTAGCCGCATCGTCATCGAGCGCGCGGCCAAGAAGGCGCGCATCACGATCCATTCGGCGCGGCCCGGCGTCGTCATCGGCAAGAAGGGCGCCGACATCGAGAAGCTGCGCGCCGACATCGCCAAGATGACCCCGAGCGAGGTCAGCCTCAACATCGTCGAGATTCGCAAGCCGGAGATCGAGGCGAAGCTCATCGCCGAGGGCATCGCGCAGCAATTGGAGCGCCGGGTCGGCGAAGCCGACGCGATCGCCTATGCCCGGGCGATCAAGGTGAGCGCGCGTAAGCTCAATCTGGTGGCGCAGGCGATTCGCGGCAAGAACGCGAACGCGGCGCTCGCCGAGCTCGATTTCTCCAAGCGCCGCATCGCCCGCGACGTCAAGAAGGTGCTGCGAGCCGCGATCGCCAACGCCGATAACAATCATCAGCTCGATGTCGACCGGCTCTATGTCCGCGAGGCCAGCGTCGGCTGC
>JAATGI010000446.1 GCA_015654725.1 Rhodospirillales bacterium | reverse complement strand
TAAAATCGATAGCGCGGTCATCGACAGCCATGTCCGCGCGCTGCAGCCCGGCCATTTGCTCGATGTGCCTTCCTCGAACCAACACACCGTCAAACCGTGGTTCGATGGCCGGCTCGATTTCACGCCACCGGTGAAGGACTTGGCGGGGCAGGGCGTTCCGCTCCAAGGCGGCCGGCTCGACTATGTCGCGGGTCGCGCGGCGGCGGCGCTGGTCTATGGCCGCGCGCAGCACGTCATCGAGTTGTTCGTCTGGCCGAGCGCGAACGGCGCCGAAGCGGCGCCGCGCGGGGCGGTCCGCAACGGCTACAACCTCATCCATTGGTCGAACGGCCAGATGAATTTCTGGGCCGTGTCCGATCTCAACAGCGAGGAACTCGGCGCGTTCGTGCGCGATTGGCGCGCGGCGCAATAGTCCTCGCTCGAAAACCGTAAGCTGGCGGAGGGAGTGGGATTCGAACCCACGTTACGGTTGCCCGTAAACACGCTTTCCAAGCGTGCGCCTTCGACCGCTCGGCCACCCCTCCGCGCCGCCTCGTCCGCGGAGCGGCGGAGCCTAGTTCATGATCTTTCCGGATGGAAGCGTCCGCGCCGCGACGATTCCCGGCCGAGCCGAAGTCATTGCGCCGCCATGTCCGGACCCGTAAGGTGCCGCCGCATCGGGCCAAGGCCGGTCCCATCAGGGGAAACGCGGCATGATCATCGGGCGCTTGATCGGCTTCCTGTTGGTGCTGTCGGCGATCGTCGTGCTGTTGCGCGATCTCGTCGCCTGGCACGACACCGGCTCGCTCGCGATCATGTCGGGAACACAGCTTTGGTACTCGCTCAACCCCGAGGATTACGACACCACCTCCGCGCTGCTAAGCGAGCGCGTCCCGCTATTGTGGGACACTGTGATCGGGGCGCTCCTGTCGCTACCGGCTTTCGTCACCTCGGCGCTGGGCGGCGTCATCCTGATTTACGTCTTCCGCGACCGGGCGCGCGCGTCGACGCGGCGCAAGCGCAAACGGTGACGGTCGAAACCTTCTAATCGCCGACGATTCCAAGCTGAACGCCGCCATCGATACCTCGGCGCGCGCACGGGATTTGCGCGACAGCGGACGGATCGGCTCCTTCGCCGGCTGCCTGCGCTCCGGCACCTCGAAGTTTGCGCGATCCTATGTGACGCACAAAGGGCTATCGCGAGGGCAAGGTCGGGTTCGTGATCGCGGCCTGCGCCGGCCTCTGTCCGATCTTGTCGCATATCAGAACGAGCGAATTCGTCGTCACGTGGGAACCGGAGCGGCCGGGTTGTCAAGCCGGGCGTGCCTCGGTAGAACCGTCCTCCTCTCTCAGCAAGCTTCGCTTTCCCGATCATGACCCGCATCGTCCATGTCGCCAACTTTGGCCGCACCGGAAAGGACATCCCGCTCCACGGCGCCTCGATCAAGCTGTCGAACGGCGCCTCGATCAAGCTGTCGAACGGGCTGATCCGAAACGGCCATCATGTCATGAATTTGTCGGATCGCGACGTCGCCCGCGCGAGCACGATCTTCGGTCATCGCAAATTCGGCCGCGCCGGCGTCAACAAGGCGCTTCGGGCGCTATGCCGCGCGGTCGAGCCCGAACTTTTGCTGATGGGCCAAGCCGACATGATCGATGCGGCGACGGTGGCGGAAATCCGCGCCGCTTTACCGGCGCTGCGCGTCGTGCAATGGAGCGTCGACCCGCTTTTTGTCCAGGACGAGGTCCGTCGCATCGAACGCAAGATCGATTACGTCCACGCGACACCGGCATCCTCCGCCGGCGAGGCGTTGGCGCCGATCGTAAAGCCCGGCCGTGTGGTCGGGTTCCTTCCCAATCCGGTCGATTTCTCGCTGGAACGCGGCGAGAATTATTCGAAGGACACGTTGCCCTTCGATCTATTCCTCGCCGTCGGCAGCGCGGCGCCGCGCTTCTTTTGCGGCGAGGAACGCAATTTAGAGCAATTCCTCACCACGCTCCTGCGCGCCGTGCCGCGAGCCCGGCCGTCATGGGCGGGCATCCTGGGTCAGCCGCACGTGTTCGGCGACGCCTACCAGGTCGCGCTCGAAAGCGCCGCGATCGGCCTCAATATCAGCCGCCGCAACGACGTCTTTCTCTACAGCTCGGACCGCCTCGCGCATATGATCGGCAACGGCCAGGCCGTCACAATCGAGCGCGCCACCGGCTATGACGCGCTATTCTCGGACGAGGAGATGGTGTTCTATTCCTCGATCGACGAACTGTTCGCCAAGCTCAATCATTTGCTGGACGATCCCGAGCGGCGCAAGCGCATCGCTCGGGCCGGGCGCGCGCGCTATCACGCGCTGTTCAATGAGCGGCTGATCGCGAATTATATTCTCGATGTCGCGTTCGAGCGGCTCGATCCGAAGCGCTACCCCTGGCCGACCCTGGTCGCCTGACGCGGCACCGGCACAATGACCGCGATCCTGTTCGTGACCTCGGGCCAGATCGGCGACGCGGTTCTAACCACAGGCTTGCTCGGCCATCTGGTCGAGACCCGGCCTGACGCGCGGTTCACCATCGCTGTGGCGCCCCGGGCGGCGCCGCTGTTTCGCTCCGTGCCCGGTCTCGAGCGGCTCATCGCGCTCGAAAAGCGTTCCTATGCGCGTCATTGGCTGACGCTTTATCGCCAGGTCGCCTTGCACCGCTGGGACATGGCGGTCGATTTGCGCAACTCCGTCATTACTTGGTTGGTGCGCACCCGCGACCGCCGCGTCATGGGAAAGGGCGATC
>JAATGI010000219.1 GCA_015654725.1 Rhodospirillales bacterium | reverse complement strand
GCCCATGTCGAATTCCTGCGCGGCGTCAAGAATCCGATCGGCCTAAAATGTGGCCCGAGCCTCGAGACCGGCGATCTGCTGCGCCTGATCGATCTGTTGAATCCCGAGAACGAGCCGGGGCGCTTGACCCTGATCGCGCGCATGGGCGCCGACAAGGTCGAGGCCAAGCTGCCGCCGCTCATCCGCGCGGTCGAACGCGAGGGCCGCAAGGTGGTGTGGTGCTGCGACCCGATGCATGGCAACACCATCACCACCGCGACCGGCTTCAAGACGCGGCTATTCGATCGCATTCTCGCCGAGGTGCGTGGCTTCTTCGACGTGCATGAGGCCGAAGGCTCCTATGCCGGCGGCGTGCATTTCGAGATGACCGGCAAGGATGTGACGGAATGTCTCGGCGGCGCGCAGCAGATCACGGAAGTGAGCCTCGCCGAGCGCTACGACACCTCCTGCGATCCGCGCCTCAACGCCAGCCAGGCGCTCGAACTCGCCTTCCTCTTGGCCGAATCGCTCAAGAAGAAGCGCGCCGGCACGGTGAGCCAGCGCGCGGTCGCGGCGTTCTGAGGGCGCGCTTGCCCTCCGACCTCGCCCGTCACACCGACAGCTATTTCCTCCGCACCAAGGAAATTGTGGGGCGTCATGGCGACCGGCGCGCGACCTACGCGATCTTCCTGCGCCGTCCGGTCATCAGCGCACCGCGCTTCGCGATCGACTTCATCGAGGAAGCGGCGCGGGAGCGCGGCACGCGGTTCGAGATCGATCTGCGCTACGCGGAAGGCGAATGGGTCGGCGCCGGCGAGCCGCTGATTTATCTCTCCGGCTCGCTTTATCATCTGGTCGATCTTGAGACGGTATATCTCCAAAAGCTCGGACCGCCGTGTGTCGCCGCCTATAACGCCCATGCCATGTGCGCCGCCTTGCCCAGGGCCGCGTTTCTGGCGATGGATGCGCGGCATTGCGCCGGCGCCGAGATGGCGGAGATGATGGCCTATGCCGCGTCGGTCGGCTCGGCGGCGGCGAAGCGCGAGGGCGCCGTGGGCTTCATCGGCAACGCCACCGACGCGACCGCGCCTTGGTTCGGCAACGAGCATGGCCTGGGCACGATGCCGCATGCGCTGATCGGCTATGCCGGCTCGACCCTCCGCGCGGCGCAATTGTTTCGCGAGACCTATCCCGACGCGCCGATGACGGTGCTGGTGGATTATTTCGGTCGTGAAATCACGGATTCGCTCGACGTGGCGCGCGCCTTTCCCGATCTCGCGGCGGCGGGCACCTTGTCGCTGCGGCTCGACACCCATGGCGGCCGCTATATCGAAGGGCTCGATCTCAACCGTTCCTACGAGGTATTGGCGCTGGAAGCGCCGCAATCGATCCGTGGCTTTCGCTCGGAAGCGGATTTGCGCCATCTGGTCGGTACCGGCGTCAGCGCCGCGGCGATCTGGCAGTTGCGGCGGAGTCTCGACCAGGCCGGCTTCGAGCGAGTCAGGATCGTCGCCAGTTCCGGCTTCTCGCCGGTCAAATGCCAGATGATGGCGGCGGCGAACGCGCCCATCGACGTGGTCGGCACCGGTTCCTATTTACCGGAGGTATGGACCGAAACCTATGCGACGGCGGATATCGTGGCGTATGACGACAAACCGATGGTGAAAAAGGGCCGTGAGTTCCTGTGGGACAAGCGCGCGAAGGCCGCGTCGTGACCGACAAGCTCGTCATCGCGCTTGCACAGCTCGACCCGACGGTCGGCGATATCGCGGGCAATCTCGCCAAATTCGCCGAGGCGCGCGACCAGGCCGCGGCGATGGGCGCCGACCTGATCGTGTCGAGCGAGCTGTTCGTCTCCGGCTATCCGCCGGAAGATCTGGTCTTGAAGCCGGCTTTCGCCGCCGCCTGCGAGGCGGCGGTGACGCGCTTCGTCAAGGCGATGGGCGAGGGGCCGGCGGTCATTCTCGGCACGCCCTGGCGCCAGGACGGCAAGCTCTATAACGCGGTTTTGCTGCTCGATGGCGGCCGCATCGCCGCGGTCCGCTTCAAGCATGAGCTGCCCAATTACGGCGTGTTCGACGAAAAGCGCGTGTTCGCGGCGGGGCCGGCGCCGGGGCCGATGGTGTTCAAGGGCGTGCGGCTCGGGGTCATGATCTGCGAGGATATGTGGACGTCGGACGCGACCGAATCCTTGCAGGAAAGCGGCACCGAGCTGCTCATCGTCGTCAATGGCTCGCCTTATGAGCGCGACAAGCGCGACGAGCGGGTTTCGCTCGCGGTGACGCGCGTCAAGGAAAGCGGGCTGCCGCTCATTTATCTCAACCAGATATGCGGCCAGGACGAATTGGTGTTCGACGGCGCCTCGTTCGTGCTCGACGCCGATTGCGGTTTGAAGGTGCAGGCGCCGGATTGGCGCGAGGCCGTGATCAAGACCGAGTGGCGGCGCGAAACGGACGGAAGCTGGCGGCCCGAGCGCGGAATCATGGTGCCGCCGACCGAGGAGCTTGAAGCTATCTATCAGGCCATGGTGCTGGGGCTCGGCGATTATGTGCGCAAGAACAAATTCCCCGGCGTGGTGCTGGGCCTGTCGGGCGGCATCGATTCCGCGCTGACGGCGGCGATCGCGGTCGATGCGCTGGGCCCCGACAAGGTTCATTGCGTAATGATGCCGTCGCGTTATACCTCGCGCGAAAGCCTTGAGGACGCCGCCGATGTGGCGATGCTGCTGGGCATCGATCTCAGGACCATCGATATCGAGCCGGCCGTGGCGGCGTTCGGCGGCATGCTCAGCGCGTCTTTCGCCGGGCGCGCCCCCGACATCACCGAGGAAAATCTGCAATCGCGCGCCCGCGGCATGAGCCTGATGGCGCTCTCCAACAAGTTCGGCTGGATGGTGCTGTCGACCGGCAACAAGTCGGAGATGTCGGTCGG
>JAATGI010000025.1 GCA_015654725.1 Rhodospirillales bacterium | reverse complement strand
GACTCCGGCGTTCGGAGAAATGATTTGCAGAACCATAGCATACATGGTTCCTGACTGAGCGATATTCTTTAATTCTGTCTCGCCGAGATCAGCTAACGCCGCCGCGATCTTGTCGCGCAGCTGGCGACAAGCGTGTTCGCAAAGAAAAATCCCGGCATGCTCGCAAATGCCTTCGAGCCGCGCCACGATATTGAGGCCGTCGCCCATCAAATCGCCGTCGCATTCGACCATGACATCGCCGAGATGAATCCCGATCCGGAATTCGATCTGTTTCTCCGGCACGAAGTCGGCGTTGCGCACCGTCAAGCCGCGCTGAATCTCCATGGCGC
Organism: Rhodospirillales bacterium; assembly: GCA_015654725.1. Classification (GTDB taxonomy): domain Bacteria; phylum Pseudomonadota; class Alphaproteobacteria; order ATCC43930; family CGMCC-115725; genus JAATGI01. The sequence goes on along the minus strand of JAATGI010000025.1, from coordinate 2,234 downwards.
AGCGCACCGCGTCCACGACGCTGGCGAATTCGGCCAGGCCGCCATCGCCCGTGGTCTTGACCATGCGCCCGCGATTGGCGGCGAGGGACGGATCGATCAACTCGCCCCGCAGCGTGCGCAGCCGTTTGACCGTGCCTTCCTCGTCCGCGCCGGCGAGCCGGCTATAGCCGGCCACGTCGGCCGCGAGGATCGCCGCCAAGCGCCGCTGGTCGCGGGTTTCCGCCATCGCCACCCCCGGGAGAGACACCGAACTTAGCACCCGGAGCGAGCTTAGCACCCGCCGCGATTGGAGTCATGTTCGCCCAACTTTACCCTTCATTTACCGTGACTGAGGATAGTGGTGCGGCGCCTGGTCGCACTGGGATAAAAAATTTGGGCGGATGCTTTCCAATACCCGAGAACGAAGCCGAGCGGCTCGCGGCGCTGCGTCGCTACAGCATTCTCGATACCGAGCGCGAGGTGACGTTCGACCGCATCGCCCACATGGCGGCGTCGATGTTCGGCGCCGCGATGGGTTCGATCAATTTCATCGATGCCGACCGGATTTGGTTCAAGACCGCCGGGAGGCGCGCGCAAATCCCCCGCGAATTCGGATTTTGCTCCTATACCATCCTGGGCGACGAGGTGTTCGTCATTCCCGACACCCTCCGGGATCCGCGCCACCGCGACAACCCGATCGCGACGGAAGCGAAGGTGCGGTTTTACGCCGGCGCCCCGTTGGTCACGCGCGACGGCTATTGCATCGGCACGATCAACGTCACCGACACCAAGCCGCATCCCGATCTTACGGCCGAAGAGCAGGAACGGCTGACCACACTGGCGCGCCTCGCGATGAACGAGCTCGATTTGCGCCGCGAATTGCAGGCGCGGATCGAGGCCGAGCGCGACCTGGACCTGGTCAATCGGCTCATCACCGCGATCGCCGAGGCGGACACCGCGGCCGTCGCCCTCGACACCTCGCTGAGGCTGATCGCGACGGCGGCCGGCGCCGTGCACGGCACGGTTTGGAAGGCGCTGCCGCACGGCGACACCGTCCGATTGGTCTCGGCCCACGCCTCGACGCCGATTTGGCAACAGGAAATCGACCGGGTGCGCAAATTGGCGATCAATGTCGCCGACAGCCTGACCGGATTGGCGCTGTCGTCGGACCGGCCATTGGTGCTCGATGTCGGCGAGATGGTGAAGCGATTTCCGCAGCTCGGCCGAAAGATGGCGGCGGGCGCAGAGACCGCGATCAGCGTGCCGCTGATCCAGGGCGGACATCGGTTCGCGCTCCATCTGTTTTTCGTCGGGCGGCCGTCGGATGCCGAAGGCCTCGCCGCGCGGATCGGCGAGCTGGCCGAGAAAATTCGCCCCGCCCTGGCGCGTAAACTGTCCGAGGAGCGGATCGCGCAATTGCAGTCGGTGCTGCTGCACGCCAACGACGCGGCGCTGGTGATGATGCCGGACAACGCGCTCGATCCGCGCTCGCCGCTGCATATCGTCTATTGCAATCCGGCGCTGACCCGGATGACCGGCTACGATCTCGCCGATTTCACCGGCGAGCGGCCGACGCTGCTATGGGGCGTGGCGGGCGGTCTCGCCACCGCCGACAGTTTCGAGGGCGGCGAAGGCGTCCGGCGCGAGTTGCGGTGCCGGCGCAAGAACGGCGGGTCGTTCTGGGCCGACATCAACGCGGTGCGCGTCGAGAGCGAGGTCTTCAGCGGGCCGCAGGTCATCGCCGTCCTGCGCGACACCACCGAGCGCCGCGAGCTCGAACAGGCCCTGAGCGAGCGCGAGCAGCATTTCCATCTGATGTTCGAAAGCGCGCCGGTGCCGATGATGCTGATCGACGTCAAGACCCAGCGCTATGTCGAGGTCAACGAGGCCGCGCTCCGGCTTTTGGGCTATACGCGCGAGCAATTCCTGGCGCTGTCGGGCGAGGAAATTCGCGCGCCCGAGGAACTCGAACGCTACAAGGCGGTGCTCAATACACCGGTGCCGGTGTCGGGCCGGCGCGGCCAATGGCGTTACGTCAAATCGGACGGCGCGGAAATCACGGTCGACATCGCGGTGCATCCGTTCCGGCTGCGCGGCCGGCCGATGGCGATCACGGTCGCCGTCGATGTCACCGAGCACAAGCAAGTCGAGCAGCGCACGCGCGCTGCGCGCGACGCCGCCGAGGCGGCGAGCCGCGCCAAGTCCGACCTGCTCGCCAATATGAGCCACGAGCTGCGCACGCCCTTGAACGCGAT
>JAATGI010000095.1 GCA_015654725.1 Rhodospirillales bacterium | reverse complement strand
TTGGCGAGGACGACGCCACAAGGCGGCAGCGGCCCCGCCGCTTCGACCGCGTCGCCGATGCCGCCGAGCCAACACGCGCGGGCGCCGAGACAGGCCGGTACGTCGCTCCCCAGTGTCGCGGCCACGCCCATCACCAGCGCGCGGTCGTCGCAGCGCCATAATTCGGCGAGCGCGCGCAACGTGGCGGCCGCGTCGCTGGAGCCGCCGCCGATGCCGGAAGCGACCGGAAGATTCTTGGTCAATCGGATCGCGACGGCAGGCACACGGCCGAGCCGTCGCGCCAAGACTTCGGCGGCGCGCCACGCCAGGTTCTCGCCGCGAGCGTCGCGCAACGCAGCGGCGAACGGCCCATCGATCGTCAGCGCCAGCGACGGCGCCGGTTCGACCGCGATCTCGTCGCCGACCGAGGCGAAGGCGACGAGACTGTCGATGAAATGAAACCCGTCGCCGCGCCGGCCGGTGACATGAAGATAAAGATTGAGCTTCGCCGGAGCGAATTGGGTGATCGCCGATCGGCCGTCGCGATCCATCTATTTTGAACCGCCTAGACGCCGAGACGCCAAGTTCATTCCTGAAAATAATGAGCGCCACCCCGGCGAAAGCCGGGGTCCATTTCGACGGTGGATACCGGCTTGCGCCGGTATGGTGACATTCATTTCGCGCTTAACTTGGCGTCTTGGTGACTTGGTGGTTCAAACTTTCTTGTGCTGCTCGCCTCACCCGCCCTTGGGTGCCGCGAGCGCCTGGGGTTTGTCGAGCCCGTGTTCGAGCTTGACCTGGATCTTGGCGGCATCGTCGGGCTCGGGCTTGAATTGCAGCGCGCGGCGCCACTGGAACCGCGCCTCGGCATGGCGACCGCTTTGCCAATAGGCATCGCCCAGATGATCGTTGACGGTCGGGTCCTCGGGCACGAGCTCGATCGCGCGTTCCAGATTCTCGGTCGCCTTGGCGTAATCGCCGAGCCGGAAATAGGCCCACCCCAAGCTATCGACGATGAAGCCGTCATTGGGCCGGAGCGCCACCGCGCGCTCGACCATCTTGAGCGCCTCGTCGAGATGCACGCCCTGATCGATCCAGCTATAGCCGAGATAATTCAGGATAAAGGGCTGCTCCGGCTGGAGCTGGAGCGCGTGGCGCAAATCGGTCTCGGCGCGCGGCCATTGCTGCGACCGCTCCAGCGATACCGCCCGCGCATAGAACAGGCGCCAATCCTTGCTGCTCGCGCCGCCCGCGCGTTTCAGCGCCTCGTCATAGGCGCCGACCGCTTCACTGAAACGGTTGCGGCCGCGCAGGATGTCGCCGATCTCGGTCATCGGCTCGGGATCGCCCGGGCGCTCGACCGCCATCGGGCGCAGCAGGGCCAGCGCCTCGTCGGTGCGGTCGAGCTCGTCGAGAACCGGCGCCTCGCGCAGCCGCGCCGACCAGGCCAGCGGCGCGTCGGCGGAAATGGAGCGGTAGAGCGCCAGCGCTTCCTCGCGATGCTCCTGGTCGTCGGCGATCTCCGCCAGCAACAGCTGCGCGATGGGAAAATCGGGCCGCAGATAAAGCGCGAGCCGCGCATAGAGGATCGAGGCGTCTTCCGTGTCGTGCTGATTCAGGATGCTGGCGAGATCGAACAGCGCCTCGGCGGCGCCGTCGGTGGGCGAGGCGACGAGACGCGGCGGCGGCGTGCCGCCGGCGATCCGCTTCAGCGCCGCCGCGATCAAGGGGCTGCTTTCCTGGTCGCCCTGGAGGCGCTGATAGAGGCGGCGGGCGGCCGCGACGCGCTCGTGCCGTTCGAGGAAATTGCCGGCGAGCTCGACAGTGCGCCAGGTCAGGCCGGCCGGCGCGGCGGTCAGCTTGTCGTATTGCGCCGCCGCTTCGTCGATACGGTCGGCGTAATCGGCGATCAAGGCGCGATGCAGCGCGTCAAGCTCGGCCACGCCGTTGGGATTGGCCGCTTCGGCGAGCCTGAGCAGCGCCGCCCCCGGCCGTTGCAGCCCCACCTCGGCCCAAGCCGCGAACAGCGGACCCGCCAACCGTTCCGCGCCGTCGCGCGGCAGCGCCTCGGCGCGCGTCAAGGCTTCGTCATAGTGCCCGGCCTTGATCTGCTGCGCGATCAGCGTCAATTGCGCGAAGCCGGATTTGCGGTCGAGATCGGCGATCCGCCCGGCCAGCGGCAGCGCGTTGGTGACGTCGCCGGCGCCGACGCGGAACAGAAAGGCCCGCCGCATCAAATCGAAATTGCCCGGGTCGCCCGCCAGCGCGCGCGTCATGAAATGCGCGGCGGCGGCGTAATCGCGACCCTGCTGGGCGTGGCCGGCGGCGAGATAGGCGCCATAGGACGAGGTCGGCTCGGGCGCGATTTTCGCGTCGCTTCGCG
>JAATGI010000131.1 GCA_015654725.1 Rhodospirillales bacterium | reverse complement strand
GGCTATCCGGTGGTGTTCGACGCGACCCATTCCGTGCAGCAGCCGGGCGGGCAGGGCAATGTCTCCGGCGGCGAGCGGCGCTTCGTGCCCGTGCTGGCGCGCGCGGCGGTCGCGGTTGGCGTCGCGGCTGTGTTCATGGAGACGCATCAGGACCCCGACCATGCGCCGTCCGACGGCCCGAACATGGTCAAGCTCAAGGACATGCCCGAACTGCTCGCAACCCTGATGGAATTCGACCGGCTTGCCAAATCGCGGCCTCTCGCCTCATAAGAACCCATGAGCGCCATCGCCGACATCAAGGGCCGCGAGATTCTCGACAGCCGCGGCAATCCTACCATCGAGGTCGAGATCGCGCTCGAAAGCGGCGCGCATGGCCGCGCGGCGATACCGTCCGGCGCCTCGACCGGCGCGCATGAGGCGGTGGAGCTGCGCGACGGCGACCCGAAACGCTATGGCGGCAAGGGCATGCTGCGCGCGGTCGCCGCCGTCAATGGCGAGATTTTCGACGCGCTGTCCGGCTTCGATGCCGGCGATCAGCAGGCGCTCGACCGCGCGCTAATCGCGCTCGACGGCACGCCGAACAAATCGCGCCTCGGCGCCAACGCCATCTTGGGCGTGAGCCTCGCCGCGGCCAAGGCACAGGCGGCGGCGCTGGGCCTGCCGCTTTACCGCTATGTCGGCGGCGTCGAGGCGCGCACGTTGCCGGTGCCGCAGATGAACGTCATCAATGGCGGCGTCCATGCCGACAACAAGCTCGACATCCAGGAATTCATGATCATGCCGGTGGGCGCGCCGAGTTTCGCCGAGGCGCTGCGCATGGGCGCCGAAATTTTCCACGCGCTCAAGGCGCAGTTGGCCGAAGCCGGACACAACACCAATGTCGGCGACGAAGGCGGCTTCGCGCCGCAAATCGCGACCGCGGACGAGGCGCTGACGTTCATCATGCGCGCCATCGAGGTGGCGGGCTATCGCCCGGGCGACGAGGTGATGCTGGCGCTCGATCCGGCGGCGACGGAGTTTTATCGCGACGGCAAATACGCGCTCGCCGGCGAGGACAAGATGCTCGATGCCGCCGGCATGATCCGCTATCTCGAAAACCTCGCCAATCGCTATCCCATCGCCTCGATCGAGGACGGCATGGCCGAGGACGATTGGAGCGGCTGGACCGCTCTGACGCGGCTGTTGGGCCATCGCCTGCAAATCGTCGGCGACGATATTTTCGTCACCAATACGGCGCGGCTCGAGGAAGGCATCGCGCGCGGCGCCGCCAACGCCATCCTGGTCAAGGTCAATCAGATCGGCACTTTGTCGGAGACGCTCGACGCCGTCGCGACCGCGCGGCGCGCGCATTATCGCGTGGTGATGTCGCACCGCTCCGGCGAGACCGAGGATTCGACCATCGCCGATCTCGCCGTCGCCACCAATTGCGGGCAAATCAAGACCGGCTCGCTGGCGCGCTCGGACCGGCTCGCCAAATACAATCAGCTCTTGCGCATCGAGGAAGAGTTGGGCTCCGCCGCGCGCTACGAAGGCAAAGGCGCGTTGCGCGCTTAGGCTTGCGCGTTCGCCGTCTTCAGCAGCGGCAAGAACACATCGAAGCGCGCGCCATGGCCGAGCTCGCTCGAGACCTCGATCCGGCCGCCGTGATTGGTGACGACGCCATGCACGATCGCGAGGCCCAGGCCTGTGCCTTCGCCCACGGGTTTGGTGGTGAAGAATGGTTCGAACAGGCGTTGCAGCGTGCCGCGACCGATGCCGGGACCGTCATCGATCACGCTGAGGCGGGCCATTTTGGCGGAAGCGGGATCGCCGGGCTTCGCCCTGCCATCGGCGGCGATCTCGATGGTGACGGAGCCGAGGCCGGAGCCGATCGCCTGCGCCGCGTTGGCGACGAGGTTGGTCAGCGCCTGATCGAGCTGGCCGCGATTGGCCCAAACGACGGGGCGCGCCGTGGCTTGCTCGCGCACGGTGACGGTGGCGGGCACGCCGGCACGCAGCAGCGGCATCGAGTCCGCGACCATCGCCACCAGATCGATCGGGGCGCGGGTGGTTTCCTCTTTGCGGCTGAAGGTCAGGATCTGGCTCACGAGATCGCGGGCGCGCTCGCCCGATTGATGAATCAGCGCGAGATGCTCGCCGATCGGATCGAGCGGCGAAACCTTGTCCATCGCCAGCTTCGACAGGCCGAGGATCGGCATCAGCGTGTTGTTGAGATCGTGGGCGATGCCGCCGGCGAGCTGGCCCAACGCCTCCAATTTTTGCAGCTGATGAAATTTCTGTTCGGTCGCGCGCTGGTGGCGCTCGGCGGCGCGCTGCTCGGTCAAGTCGGCGACGACTCCGGTCGCCCGCCGCGGCATGCCTTGCGCGTTGAGCAAAACGCGGCCTTGGATCGAGAGGATCCGTTCGGCGCGGTCACTGGCCCGCAGAATGCGGAATTCGTTGCCACGCTGGTCGCTGCTGGATTCGCCGACCCAGCGCTGGAAGCCGGCATCGAACCGCTCGCGGTCGGCCGGATGAATGAAGCTCGTCAAGCTGTCGAGTGTCGGTTCAAAGGATTCCTCGACTCCCAGCAAGGCCTTGAAGCGTTCGGACCAAACCACGCGGTCGGTCGCCAGATCGATGTCGAACGTGCCGAGATCGGCCGCCTCGGTCGCCAGGCGCGTGCGCGTCTCGGCGGCGCGCAACTCTTCTTCCTCGCGGTTTTGCGACAGCGCCAGGCGCACCAGCCGCGCGCCCGGTTCCAGCAAGCCGAAATCGCGCGGGCCGGGTTCGCGCGGCTCGCGGTAATACATGGCGATGGTGCCGAGCACGATCCCTTGTTCGGTCATCACCGGCATCGACCAGCAGGCCCGCAACCCGAATGACAACGCGAATTCGCGCGGTCCCTCCCATAACGGATCGGTGGCGATGTCGCGCACGATCACCGGCTCCTTGCGCCAGGCAGCGGTGCCGCAACAGCCGACGGAGGGGCCGATCTCGAGATCGTTGGTCGCCTTGTTGTACTCGTCGGGTAAACTCGGGCCCGCGCCGTGGCGCAGATGCTTGCCGTCCGGCTGCAACAACAAAACCGTGCACAGCGCCGGCGGCGCCAACCGCTCGACCATGTGGGCGATCGCCGCCAATGTGTCCGTGAGCCCGGCCCCGGTCGCCATGAGATCGATGATTTTGTTCTGCGCCGCGAGCAGCGCGTCGGCCGGGATATTTTCCCACGCCAGCGCAGGGCGCGCGAGCGCGGTCTTGCGACGAATGGATGTTGCCGTCATCTCCCGATCCTTTCGGTGTCGGTGGATTAGCGCATGAACAGGGTGAACATTCGGTTAAGCGCCGCCACGACCGGGCGCCGCGCGTTCCGCACGCCGAATCCGTGTCGATTCCTTGACAGCGTGACTCGGCCATGATTCCTTCGCGGCGATGTCGATGTGGCGAAAAATCCGCAAGGCGGGCAGGGCGGCGATGGGGCCGTTCCTGGCGATCGGACTCATTGTCTGGTTCGGCCTCAATCTGATGCAGGGCGATCGCGGGCTGCTTGCCTGGATGAGACTGACGCGGGAGGTTCGCGCCGCCGAGGCGACGCTCGCCGCGACCGAGGCCGAAAAGAGCCGGCTCGAACATCGCGTCGGCCTGTTAAAGGCCGAGCATCTCGATCCCGATATGCTGGATGAGCGGGCCAGGGCCACGCTCAATCTGATCGGCCCCGGCGAGGTTGTGATCTTCGCGCCGGCGGAAAAGCCGTGACGGCGCGAGGCGCTTAACTTAAATTGAGTTAAGTTACAGTCTTATAACGATAACAAATGGTTAGGGGGCTTGCAATCGCGCGGCCAAGGGGCCATGCTAGGGCCAAATCCCGGCAGGAGGATCCGGCATGGCCGTCGCCAAACGCAAGTTCAAACCGATCAAGGTCGAAGACCCCGTCCCCGCCCCCGCCGAACTCGAACAGCTCTACCGCGACATGCTCCTGATCCGCCGCTTCGAGGAAAAGGCCGGGCAGATGTACGGCATGGGGCTGATCGGCGGCTTCTGCCACCTCTATATCGGCGAGGAGGCGGTGGTGGTCGGCGTGCTGGCGGCGGTGGAAGAGAGCGACAGCATCATCACCTCCTATCGCGACCACGGCCACATGCTGGCCTCGGGCATGGACCCGAAAGGGGTGATGGCCGAACTCACCGGGCGAATCGGCGGCTATTCCAAGGGGAAGGGCGGCTCGATGCACATGTTCTCGCTCGAAAAGCATTTCTATGGCGGCCACGGCATCGTCGGCGCCCAGGTGCCGATCGGCACCGGGCTCGGCTTCGCGCATAAATATAAGGGCGACGGCAAGGTCAGCGTCACCTTCCTCGGCGACGGCGCGATGAATCAGGGCCAGGTCGCGGAAAGCTTCAATATGGCGGAGCTGTGGAAGCTGCCGGTGCTCTATGTCATCGAGAACAATAAATACGGCATGGGCACGTCGGTCGCGCGCTCGTCCGCCTCGAAGGATCTCTATACCCGGGGCGAGGCTTACCGCATTCCGGGCAGCCAGGTCGACGGCATGAACGTGATCGCGGTCAAGGCCGCGGCCGAGGAGGCGCTGGCCTTCGTGCGCTCCGGCAAGGGGCCGTACATTCTCGAAATGCTGACCTACCGCTATCGCGGCCATTCCATGTCCGATCCTGCGAAGTACCGCGCCAAGGACGAGCTCAACCGCATGCGCCAGGAGCACGATCCGATCGACCAGATCAAGAAGCGCATGATCGATGCCGGCGCCGCCGACGAGGCGCGGCTCAAGGATATCGACAAGCAGGTGAAGGATACGATCACGGCGGCGGCCGAATTCGCGCAGGCGTCGCCCGAGCCCGATCCGTCCGAACTCTTCGCCGACGTTTACGCCGAGGCCTGAGCCGTGGCGATTCAAGTGCTGATGCCGGCCCTGTCGCCGACCATGACCGAGGGCAAGATCGCCAAATGGCTCAAGAAGGAAGGCGATCCAGTCAAGTCCGGCGACGTCATCGCCGAGATCGAGACCGACAAGGCGACGATGGAGTTCGAAGCCATCGATGACGGCAAGATGGGCCGCATCCTGGTGCCCGAAGGCACCGAGAATGTCGCCGTGAATCTGCCTATCGCGGAAATTCTGGGCGAGGACGAGAAAGCCGACAGCTCCGCGGAGCCGAAGAAGCCGGCGACTTTGGCGACGCAGGCGCCTGCCGCGGAACGGAAGGCTTCGGTCGAGGCAAAGCCCGTCGCTCAGGCCAAGGCACCGAACCCCGTGCCCGTGCCCGCCGAAGCCGAATGGACCGGCGCCAGCGTCACCCGCACCGTGCGCGAGGCGCTGCGCGACGCGATGGCCGAAGAGATGCGCGCCGACGGCCGCATCTTCGTGATGGGCGAGGAAGTCGCCGAATATCAGGGCGC
>JAATGI010000119.1 GCA_015654725.1 Rhodospirillales bacterium | reverse complement strand
GGGCCCTCGCGGCGTCAGGTCTCCTCGAGGAGACGAGCGATCTTCCGCTCGTCGTGCTCTGCCATGACCCGGTGCGCGATCGCCACGGCCTCGCCGATCGAGAGCGCCCGCAGGCGTTGCTTGACGCGGGCGAGATTGGCCGGCGCCATCGAGAATGTGCGGATTCCGAGCCCGATGAGGAGCGGGGTGAAGCGTGGATCGCCCGCCATCTCGCCGCACAGGCTGATCGGAATCCGCCCGCGAAACGCCGCTTCCACCGCGAATTGAATGAGCCGCAACACCGCAGGATGGAGTGGATTGTAAAGATACGCAACCTGTTCGTCGCCGCGATCAATGGCCAGCGTGTATTGGATCAGGTCGTTGGTGCCGATGGAAAAGAAGTCGGCCTCGGCCGCCAGCGCGTCGGCCGCCAGCGCCGCGCCCGGGATCTCGATCATGACGCCCAGGGGCGGCAGCGGCTCCGGCACCTCGATTCCGCGCCGGCGCAAGCGCCGCGCCGCTTGCAGGAGGGCGCCGCGCACCGTGCGAATCTCGCCGACATTCGAGATCATCGGCAGCAGGATGCGGACTTTGCCGAGGCTGCTCGCGCGCAACATCGCCGCGAGCTGGACATCGAGAATTCGGCGCTCCTTCAGGGCCAGCCGCACCGCGCGCAGGCCCAGCGCGGGATTGGGACCTTCGCTCGCCACCGCGCCGGCGATCTTGTCGCCGCCGATATCGAGGGTGCGAATGGTGACCGGCTTGCCTTCCATGCCGCTTACCAACGCCGCATAGGCGGCGTATTGCTCGTCTTCGTCCGGAAGATCGTCGCGATTCATGAACAGGAATTCGGTCCGCACCAGGCCGAGGCCCTGCGCGCCGGCGGCGAGCGCGAGCTCGCGTTCGCGCGGCAATTCGAGATTGGCTTCGAGCGCGATCTCGGTACCGTCGAGCGTGACCGACGGCTGGCGGCGAAACCGCGCCAACCGCCGCCGTTCCTGGTCCAATTCCTCGCGCGCGCGCTCATAATGATTGCGCGTCGCCGCGGTCGGGTTGATCACGACCTTTCCGTCGCCGCCATCGACGATGATGGTATCGCCCGGCTCGACTTGGCCGAGGAGGCCAGCCACGCCCAACACCGCCGGCAGGGCGAGAGCGCGCGCCATGATCGCGGTATGGCCCTCGGCGCCGCCGAGCACGGTCGCGATCGCGACGACGCGCTTCGGATCGATGAGCGCGGTGTCGGCCGGGGTCAGCTCCTCGGCGACGATGACGGTGCCGGGCGGAACACGTTGCAGCGCCGCGTAGGGCGTCTTGGTGAGATTGCGGATCAGGCGGGCGGCGACGACGCGGATATCCTCGCCGCGGGCCGCGAGATAGGCGTCGCCCATCGCGGCGAAGCTGTCGCCGATGCGGCTCAATTCCATCTGCACCGCGCGCTCGGCATTGACGCGGTCCTCGCCGATGCGTTTGTCGGCGCCACGGACCAGGCGCGAATCGGTGAGCATGGCGAGATGCGCGTCGAGCAAATAGCCGGCTTCCTCCGCGGCGGCGCTTGGCAGCGCCGCCGCCTTGACCTTGAGCTTGCGTAATTGCTTCAGAGACAACGCCACGGCCTCGGTCAGGCGGTGGCGCTCGCGCTCCAAATCGGCCTGAGCGACGCGATAATCGGGGACGGCGATCCTGCCGTCGTCGCTGACGAAGGCGGCGCCGATCGCGATCCCCGGCGAGATCGGCAGCCCGGAAAGGACGCGCTCACTCTTCATCGAAGCCGCTATCGACCAGCGCGACCAGGGCGTCGAGCGCGCTTTCCGCCTGCGGCCCGCTGGCGCGCAATTCGATCTCGGTGCCCGGCCCGGCCGCGAGCATCATCAACCCCATGATCGAGCGGCCGGAGACGCTGGCGCCGTTGTTCACCACCCTTACCTCGGCATCGTATTCCCAGGCCAATTTGACGAAACGGGCGGCCGCCCGCGCGTGAAGCCCGCGCCGGTTGCGGATGGTTGCCGCGCGCTGAAACTCCGGCGTTTCGGCGTCGGGCCCTTCGTTCATTCGCGAATATCGGCCAAGAGCTGCGACGCGACGTTGATGTATTTGCGCCCGGCTTCCTGCGCGCCGCGCACCGCGTTCGCGAGCGTCTCGGTCTTGCGCAGGGTCGCGAGCTTGATCAGCATCGGCAGATTGACGCCGGCCACGACCTCGATCTTGCCCTTGTCCATGATCGAGATCGCCAGGTTCGAAGGCGTGCCGCCGAACATGTCGGTCAACAGCACGACGCCGTCGCCCTCATCGACCTCGGCGACGGAGCGCAAAATATCCTGGCGGCGCTTCTCCATGTCGTCGTCGGCGCCGATGCACACCGCCGCGATCGCCTTCTGACCGCCGACGACATGTTC
>JAATGI010000436.1 GCA_015654725.1 Rhodospirillales bacterium | reverse complement strand
GCTGCTCTGATCGTCGTAATAGACCAGCTTCACCGGCCGCCCGAGCAATCCGCCCTTGGCGTTGGTGTCGCTCTCCCAGATCTGCATCGCGGTCAGCGACGGCTTGCCGCCGCTGGCGAGGCCGCCGGTCAGCGACATGCTGAAGCCGATCTTGATCGGCTCCTGCGCGCGCGAAGCGAACGGCGTCAGCGCGAGAGCCGCGGCCAAGGCGGCGCCGACAAGCGCCATGCGCCCGAAACGGAATTGACGGGGTGCCATGCTTCCTCCCATTCATTTCCGGCGCGCGGTTGACGCCACGCTCTTGCCGGTTGACCATGTAATAACGAAGCAACAATGCGTTAGGGAGGGTTAAATGACAAGAACCGTGTGGTTGGCGGCGCTGCTCGGCCTTGCCGCCTGGGGCTTCGCCGTGGCGCCGGCCGCGGCCGATCCGATCGTCGTCTCGACAACGCCCGCCGCCGATGGCGCCGCGATGTTCGTCGCCGACGCCGAGGGCTTTTATGTCAAGCATGGCCTCGACGCCAAGCCCACCCTGACCGGCCTCATGCCCAACCTGCCGCCGGCGCTGGTCGCCAATTCGGCGCAGATAGGCTGCATCACCACCACCACCTTCGTCCAGGCGGTGGATGGCGGGCTCGATCTCGTCGCCATCGCCGGCGGTTCGGTGATTTCGCACCAGCTCAACAACACCGCGCTGGTGGCGGGCGCCGACAGCAACATCCATACCGCCAAGGATTTGGTCGGGCGCAAGGTCGGCGTGCCCGGCATCGGCGCCTATTTCCATGTCATCGTGAATTACTGGCTCGCCGCCAAGGGCGTCGATCCGAAACAGGTGAATTTCGTCGAGGTCCCATTCCCGGCGATGCGCGACATGCTGTCGTCCAAGACCGTGGACGCGGTCGGCGCGGTCGATCCGGTGCTGTCGCTGATCGTCAATGCCAAGCTCGGCTATGTCGTGGCGCCGATCATCCAGGATTTGCCCGAGGGCAAATCGATCCTGGTCTATGCCGCGACCCGCGACTGGGCCAACGCGCATCGGAAAGAGGTGGCGGCGTTTCATGCCGCGATCGCCGATGCCGATGCCTTCATCGCCGCCAATCCGCAAAAGGCGCTGGAAGACTTCGGCAAGTACGTGAAGATGCCGCCGCCGGTGCTGGCGCTCGCCAAGATCGGCATTCAGGACCCGAACCTCGCCCCCGATCAAATCCAATGGTGGGTCGGCGTGATGCAGCGGCAGGGCCTCTTGAAAGGCACGCCCGACATGGCGAAGGCGATCTTTGAGTGACGGCGCCAAAAAGAAAAAATTTGAACCGCCAAGCCTGCCCCGGCGAAAGCCAGGGACGCCCAGACGCGTGGTTAAAAAAAATTGAACCGCCAAGAAACCAAGACACCAAGTTCGTTCCGAATTTATCGAATCACCACCCCGACGAAAGTCGGGGTCCACGGATGGGTGGATACCGGCTTTCGCCGGTATGGTGAGGGTTTCTTGGCGCCTTGGTGTCTTGGTGGTCAAGAATTTTTGGTTGCGTCGCTCACCGGCTCAAACTCCGCCACCTGAGCAATCGCCGTTCCGCCGCCACGAGCGCGTGGTTGGTGACATAGCCGACCGCGCCGAGAACGAGAATGCCGGCATAGAGGTCGGGGCTGCGGAAGGTGCGCTGCGCCATCAGGATGGTGAAGCCGAGGCCCGGCAGCCCGGCCTGCATCTCGGTCACGACGGCGAGAATGAGCGCCACCGCGAGGCTGACGCGCAAGCCCGCGAAAATATCGGGGAGCGCGCTCGGCAGCGCGATCTTGGCGGCGAAGGCCCAAGGGCCGATGCCATGGAACGCCGCCACCTCGGCCAGCCGCGGCTCGACCTGGCCGAAGCCGTGATAAGCGCCCAACAGCACCGGCCAGATCGCGCCGAACGCGATCACCGTCACCGACATTTCGTCGCCGAGGCCCAGAAATAGGATCGCCGGCGGAATGATCGCCGAGGCGGGGAGCGGCCGCAGAAATTCCAGGCTCGGCGCGATATAGGTCCGCGCCCAAGCGAGCCGCGCCAACGCCGCGCCGAGCGCCACGCCGAGAAGCGACGCCAGCACCCAACCAAAGAACATGCGCAGGCAAGTGTCCGCGATGGACGACAGCAAGGTGCCGTCGCGATAGAGCTGCCATAGCGCCGCCAAGGCGCGGGTCGGCTCGGGGAAAAAGACCGGCGAGACGATATGCGCGGCGGCGGCGAGCTGCCACGACGCCAGAACCGCCAGCGCGAACAGCAGCGCCCCGAACCGCAGCATGGCGTTGCGCCCGGTCACCGCGCCCCGCCCGCGCCGAAGCGCGCCAGCCAGCGCCGGTCGATCGCGGCGAGTCCGGTATTGAAGGCCCAGCCGACCAGCCCGAGCCACAGCAGCTCGGCCCACATCAAGGCCGGGTTCAGTGCCTGCGCCGACGCCATCATGGCATAGCCCAGCCCTTGCGGATTGAGCACGATCTCGACCGTCACCGCGACGACGAGCGCGATCCCGGCCGCGACGCGAATGCCGACCCAAATGCGCGCCAGCGCGGCCGGCAGAATCAGGCGGAAGATGCGCCCCATCAGCGGCGTCTCCAACAACCGCCCGATCTCCAAGAGCCGCGCATCGACCAGCCGCACCGCGCCCACCGTCACCACCAGCACCGGCCAGAGGCAGGCGAAGGCGATCACCAACACCTCCATGCGAATGCCGAAGCCATAGAGCAGCAACGCCAAGGGAATCAGCGCCACCGGCGGCACCGGGCGCAGCGCTTCGAGCGTCGGCGACACCACGCGGTCGAGCGCGGGCGAGAGGCCGATGGCGATGCCGGCCGCGATGCCGATCGCGGCGCCGATGGCGAGGCCCAGAAGCGCGGTCTCGAAGGTCTGAAGCGTCGCCAACAGCAAACTGCCGTCGGCGAAGGTCCGCCACCAGGCCGGCGCGATGTCGCTCGGGCGCGAGAGGGTATCGCCCGGCAACAAGCCGAACTCACCGCCAAGCTCCCAGAGAACGAGGAGTGCAATCGGTAGGATAAGAGCGCGCCACTTTGTCATCGCGCACCCCATGTTTGCGTAACACCCTTTTCTGTCTTCCCCGCGAAAGCGGGGACCCAGGGCCAACGCATCTCGCTCGCCCTGGACCCCTGCTTTCGCAGGGGTGACGGATTGGGGAAATACGTCATCGCCGTCCTACTCACCGCTCCGTCAGCAGGCCGAAGAGGCGATGGCGATGGGCCAGGAAACGCGGGTCCTCGCGCGTGGTGAGCTGATCGCGCGGGCGCGGCAGCCCGACCTCGATGATGGCGGCGACACGGCCGGGATTGGCGGCGAGCGCCACCACCCGGTCGCCGAGATAGATCGCCTCTTCGAGATCGTGGGTGACGAAGACGATGGTGATGCGGCGCTCGGCTGAAGGCGCGCGATCTCGTCCTGCAGGCCCTGGCGCGTGATCGCGTCCAGCGCGCCGAACGGCTCGTCCATCAACAGCACTTGCGGCTCGAGC
>JAATGI010000410.1 GCA_015654725.1 Rhodospirillales bacterium | reverse complement strand
CCGCCTCGATCAGGGCCGAGAAGGGCAGGCGGTGCGGCGGCTCGCCGGCGCCCTCGCGGCCTTGCGCCAGATCGGCGAGGATGGTGCGGCAACGCTCGCTTTGGCTCAGCAGCAAATGCGCGTCCTCGGCGTGCGGGCTGCCGGGCGGCAGGTCGCGGACCAGCTCCTTGGCGATGACGGCAATGGTCGCCAACGGGCTGCCGAGCTGATGCGCGGCGGCGGCGGCGAGGCCGCCCACCGCCGAGATCCGCTGCTCGCGCGCCAGCGCCAGTTGGGTGGCGGCGAAGGCGTCGCGCATGCGCACCGCTTCCTCGGCCACGCTCCAGACATAGAAGGCGACGAACAGGCAGGAGGAAACCAGCGCGGTCCAAATGCCCAGCACGTAAAGCAGGTCGAGCTGCGGCGGCGGCCCGTTCCAGGGCAGCGGCAGATGAAACACGGCCAGCAGGCTGATCGCGGCGACGGTGAGCGCGCTCAAGCCGATGACGCTTCGCAGCGACAGAATCGTCGCCGCCACCGTGACCGGCGCCAGCATCAAGATCGCGAACGGATTTTGCAGGCCGCCGGTCAGGTACAGCAACAGCCCGAGCTGGACCATGTCGTAGCCGAGATAGAACGACGCCTCGCGATCGCCGAGGCGGGCGGTGGCGCGGCGCGGCAGGCTGGTGGCGACATTGAGCGCGGCCGAGGTCGCGATCACCGCGAGCGCCGACCAGATCGGCATGGCGAAACCGAGCGCGAAATGAGTGAAAAGCACGGCCGCCGCCTGGCCCGCGACGGCGAGCCAGCGGATGAAAACGAGCTTGCGCACGCTCACCGAAACATCGGTGCCGAGCCGCGCCAGACCCGAAAGGCCGGTTTGCGTCATCGTGTCACGATCGTCATGGCCGCGCGATTATAGGGCAGCGCAAACAAAACCGCCCGTGGCGTGACCACGGGCGGTTGTTAACCATAATCGCGGCTGGGTCAGTTCCGGCGCACGCCGACGAACTGCAGCAGCATCAGGAACAAATTGAGGAAGTCGAGATAGAGCCGCAGCGCGCCCATCACCGCCTTCTTGCCGGCGACGATCGTGCCGTCGCCCGCCCAATACATTTCCTTGATCTGCTGGGTGTCCCAGGCGGTCAGGCCGGTAAAGACGATGACGCCGATGATCGCGATGGCGAATTGCAGCGGGGCCGAGCCGAGGAAGATATTCACCACGCTGGCGATAACGATGCCGATCAGGCCCATGAACAGGAACGAGCCCATCCGCGTCAGATCGCGCTTGGTGGTATAGCCCCAGATGCTCATGGCGAGGAACATGGAGGCGGCGATGAAGAAGGTGGTCGCGATGCTGGCGCCGGTATAGACCAAGAAGATAAAGCCGAGCGACAGCCCGACCAACGCGGCATAGGCCCAGTAGGTCGCCTGCGCGGCGCCGAGGCTCATCGTGTTGATGCGGAACTGCAGCAGCAGCACCAGCCCCAACGGGGCGAGCACGATGACCCACATGAGCGGCGTGTGGGCGAGCGACAGATAGATGCCGCTCGCGACCGCGAAATAAGCGACCAGGCCGGTGATCGCCAAGCCGCCGGCCATATAGCTGTAAACCCGCAGCATATACTCGCGCAGCCCGGCATCGATATCGACGCGCGGGACGGCGGCGCCGGCGGTCCAACGGTTACCTTGATCGAATGACATGAGCGTCAACCTCGAAGGGTTGTAAACTTCACCCGTAATATGAGCGCAAGCGGGGTGGAATTCAATGACGCCGGCCCGCGCCGAGGTTAATTGCGATTTATCGCCGGCGCGCGCGGGAACCCTTGATTTTCGGCGGTTTTTCGCCTGTGGCGGCGAGCAGTTTCTTGGGCGCCACGGCGCGGTAGCTTTCCTCGATCCAACCCTTGAGCAAATCCAAGGGTGGCTTGGCCTTGGGCTTGAAGCTCGCCGTGACCCAGCCGCTGGCGCCCAGCCCATAGCCGGTCGGCTCGGTGAAGGGCCGGTCGAGCGCGTAAGGGCCGGATTGCGGCAGTTTCACCGAGAGGCCCAGCCCGTCCTCGTCCTGGCGGATGAACAGGAAGGTCTTGCCCTTGACCTTGATGGCGGATTCGCCCCAGGGCTTGTCCTCGCGCGTCTCTGGAAAGCCGAGCGCGAAGCGGCGCAGGCTCTCGAACGCGGCCGTCATGCCACCAGGCGGCCGCGCCGGTAATCCTCGTAAGCCTGCTGGATTTCCCGCTCCGTGTTCATGACGAACGGCCCGGCGGCCGCGATCGGCTCGTCGATCGGCGCGCTCGAATAGAGCAGCGCCCGGAACGGCGCCGATACCGCGATCCGCAAACGGTCGAACCCGGCGCCGCCCGAAGGCTCGAACCAGGCGACGCTTTGTTCCGCGACCGGCGCGCCATTGGCCCCGGCCCGCGCCGTCCCCGTGAGCGTGTAGAGAAAGCCGCGATCGGCGGCGGGGAGTTCGAGCGACAATTCCGCCCCCGCCTCGGCGCGAATCTCCAACAATGTCATCGGCCAATCGCTGCCATGCGGCATGACGGTCTCGCCGACTCGCCCGGCATAGACCCTGATCTCGCCGCCCGGCACTTTGACCACCGGCACCTCGGCGCCGAGCTGGTTGACGTAACGCGCGGGGATCATTTTCTGCCGCGCCGGCAGATTGAGCCAAAGCTGCAACGTGTGGGCGAACTCGCCCTGATGCGGCAACTCGCTGTGCATGACGCCATGCCCCGCCGTCATCCATTGCACATCGCCCTGGCGCAGCACGCCATCGGCGCCGGTATGGTCGCGATGCTCCAAGGCGCCATCGAGCACGAACGTCACGGTCTGAATGCCGCGATGCGGATGGGTCGGGAAACCGGCGGGGCGGCGAAACCAATCCTCGACCAGGACCAGGAAGGGCGTGATCGCCGCCCAATCCTCGGGCGCCACGATCATGCGGTTGGCGTGGTCGGGCGAGCGCGCGTTGCGCGCGCCGACGGGCACGACGCGATCGATGTTTTTGTCCATGGTGCGATCCTACCTATTCGCCTTACGTGTTCGCCATATATCGCCGTCGCCGCTCCGCCAATCAAGGCGGCAGCCAAACAGCCAGCCAGGGCGGAAACGCGAAATCGCATCCTCTCCATCGTCATCCCTGCGAAAGCAGGGACCCAGGGCGAGCGACGGACGATAGCCCTGGATTCCCGCTTTCGCGGGAATGACGAAAATGGCGGACACGCCGCGCGGCCTAAGCGGTCACGGCCAGCCGGCTTGATCGCTCGCGGCTTCGGCGGCTTCCCTGCCGCCGAGATCGGTCCGCCATCGCGTCGCCACCAGCCGGCGTCCCGTCACCCCATCGGACTCCGGCGACACCAGCCACAGCAAGGGCGGAACCATGATCGCGGGATCGAGCAACGCCGCTCGCGCTTGCTCCGGCACGCCATCCGGGATCATGCCGGTAAGGGTCGCCCCTCCGGGCAGCAGCGCGTTCACCGTCACGCCCGTGCCCGCGAGATCTTTCGACCATACGGCCGTTGCTGCTTCGAGCGCCGCTTTGGACGGACCGTAGGGCGAGAACCCGCGCGCCACCATCGTGAAATAGCTCGTGACCACGTTGATGATGCGGCCCGAGCCCGACCTGATCAGATGTGGCGCGACGGCCCGCGACATGTAGAACGTTCCGTTGACGTTGGTGTCGATCAAGCGCGCCCAGCCGTCGGCCGGAAGCTCGTAGAATTT
>JAATGI010000109.1 GCA_015654725.1 Rhodospirillales bacterium | reverse complement strand
TCGGCCCCATCAGCGCATAGAGCGCGGACGACACAACCGATCGTCGGTCGCGCAGATGATCCACGATCTCTTTTCGCGCGATCACCAGGCTCGGGCTCAACATATCAGACTCACGAACGCGTCGGCGTCTCTGCAGATCTCCTGGGGCGAACCCTCCGCCACCAGCCGTCCCTTCGCGATGACCACCGCGTTGTCGCAGAGTGTCCGCACTTCATCCAGTTGATGGCTCGAAAACACAATGCACGCGCCTTCATCCCGCATGCGTTTGAGAAAGCCGTGGAACGAGCGAACCGTGGGCACATCCAGCCCGTTGGTGGGTTCGTCGAGAAGAAGATTCCGGGGCGAGTGAACCAGGGCGCGTGCCAGCGCGGTCTTCATGCGTTCGCCCTGCGAAAACCCGACGGTCCGCCGATCCGCGACCGCATCCAGCCCAAGCACGGCAATCAGTTCGTCGACGCGCCGGTTCAGACGTGGCTGCTCGATCCCGTGCAGGCTGCCGAAGTAAGTCAGGTTCTCGCGGACGGTCAGGCGCGGGTAAATGCCGGTATGATCGAGCAGGGCGCCCACGTGATCCGCTCGGACCGCGCCCGAGTCGGGTTTGAGCAGTCCGCAGATCATGCGCAATGTTGTGCTCTTGCCCGCGCCATTCGCGCCAAGAAGGCCGGTGATGGCGCCGTCGCGCGCGGCGAACGACAGGTCATCGACAACCAGCAACTCCCCGAAGCGTTTTCGCAGATTAATGACTTCGATCATGGGCTTCCGGTTATATAGTCCGGGCCCGGGCGAATTCCTTACAGAAAAGTTTTACTTGACGCGGCTGGGCTCGTCGTCGGCCAGCGCCAGTTCGGTGACCCGCACCCCGTTTGACGCCAGCCGTGAGGGAAACATGTCTTTCAACCGGTCCTCATGTATCGCGACCACGCGACTAACATCACCATCGACTCCCTTGACTAACTCTTCGGTCGTCATGACCAGCTTGAGCTGACTCCCGCTGGCGAACCCGATTGGGATGTATTCGGGGTCCTCCAGCTTGTATCCGCGCAGATTTTCCTGCATATAAACAAGGTCGCCGGCGAAGATCCAGGTATTCTTCGAATTCGGCGACAAATCGTTGCGCAGCCGCACGTACATCGATCCCCAGGTGTGCGTATCATGCGCGGCGTGGATATCGATGCCCGGCAGAACATCCTCGCGGTCGCCATCCACACAGACCAGACGTCCGTTGCGCGCGAGATCCACCGTGCGCAGGATATCCGCCGGCTCCACGCCCGCCATCAGCCACCGGAACCGGCGCTCCAGCGACATCGCCCACACCCATTTGGATAACTCGCGTTCCTGAATATAAAACTTTGCACTCGGGAAATCTTCGATGTTACCCATGTGATCGAAATGCGCGTGAGTGAGGAATGCGTGTGTGACACCCTCCGGCGTGATCCCGCACTCGGCCAAAACTTCGCGCGGAGGATGCCAGTCCCGCGCCCCGTAAGTGGTCGCCAGCACCTCGCCATACTCTTTATAGTTGTAACCCACATCCACCATCGCGATGTGTCCGCAACCTTTGATTACGACATAACAATAAGGAAGCCGGACGTGGCCCTGGTTATGCGCCCCGTAAATCAAACCGCTCAGCGGGTAATTGGGTACATTGGCAAACTCGGCGACCCAGATGGAATAGTTATTCGTCACGCGGCCCTCGGGCCTCCTGTGCTTTTATGACAGCAGCACTGCTCGAATGAGACCATCTCGAAGCCGGGTAAGCTTCGGGAGGCGGAACGCAACTCCACATACGCTGCCCGTAACGGAACGAGTGGGTCGTTGGCGCCCAGGGCCGTGCCGAGCTGAGCCGCGGCGGCCAGCAGATGCTGGTGGTGAATCCGCGCGCGCGGGGTCGCGCGAATGGCCTGCAGTCCATCCTGAGCGGTTCGATAAAGCGTGCCGGCGGAAACCAGCATCGGATGATCCGACACCGCCTCTCTGCTGCCCGC
>JAATGI010000218.1 GCA_015654725.1 Rhodospirillales bacterium | reverse complement strand
GACAAGCGGCTCGTCAATTGGGACCCCAAGCTCCATACCGGCATTTCCGATCTCGAAGTCGAGACCATCGAGACCAAGGGTTCGCTCTGGTACATCAAATATCCGGTCGAAGGCGCGGACGCGTTTGTTACCGTCGCGACGACGCGGCCCGAAACCATGCTCGGCGATACCGGCATCGCGGTTCATCCCGAGGACGAGCGTTACAAGCATCTCATCGGCAAGCACGCGATCCTGCCGCTGGTCGGGCGGCGCATCCCGATCGTCGGCGACGAGCATGCCGATCCCGCCACCGGCAGCGGCGCGGTCAAGATCACGCCGGCGCATGATTTCAACGATTTCGAGGTCGGGCGGCGCCACGGCCTGCCCGCGATCAATATTTTTGATCCGGACGCGCGGCTCAACGACAACGCGCCCGAAGCCTATCGCGGAATGGACCGGTTCGAGGCGCGCAAGAAAATCGTCGCCGATCTCGAGGCCCAGGGCCTGATGGAAAAGATCGAGCCCCACACGTTGCAAGTGCCGCATGGCGACCGTTCGGGCGCGGTGCTGGAGCCGTATTTGTCGGACCAGTGGTTCGTGGACGCGGCCACGCTCGCGGCGCCGGCGATCGCGGCGGTGGAGCAGGGCCGCACGGCGTTCGTGCCGAAGAGTTGGGAGAACACGTTTTTCAATTGGATGCGCAACATCCAGCCCTGGTGCATTTCGCGCCAATTGTGGTGGGGCCATCAAATTCCGGCCTGGTACGCGCCCGACAGCAAGATTTTCGTCGCGGAAACCGAGGAAGAAGCGCAGGCGCAAGCCGGCGCGGGCGTGAAACTCGCGCGCGATCCCGACGTGCTCGATACCTGGTTCTCCTCGGCGCTATGGCCGTTCTCGACCTTGGGCTGGCCCGAGGCGACCAGGGAACTCAAGCGTTATCACCCGAGCGACGTGCTCGTCACCGGCTTCGACATCATCTTTTTCTGGGTGGCGCGGATGATGATGATGAGCCTCGAATTCATGGGCGATGTGCCGTTCCGTACCGTCTATATCCACGCGCTGGTGCGCGACGAGCGCGGCCAGAAAATGTCCAAATCCAAGGGCAATATCATCG
Source organism: Rhodospirillales bacterium (assembly GCA_015654725.1). Taxonomy (GTDB): domain Bacteria; phylum Pseudomonadota; class Alphaproteobacteria; order ATCC43930; family CGMCC-115725; genus JAATGI01. The sequence goes on along the minus strand of JAATGI010000218.1, from coordinate 6,567 downwards.
ACCCGCTGATGCTGATCGACAAATACGGCACCGACGCGCTGCGCTTCACCTTGACCGCGCTCGCGGCGCAGGGCCGCGACATCAAACTCAGCGAAAGCCGCGTCGAGGGCTATCGCAATTTCGTCACCAAGCTCTGGAACGCCGCGCGCTATGCCGAAATGAACGAGTGCAAGCTGGTCGAGGGCTTCGACCCGGCGAAATGCGAGATGACCGTCAATCGCTGGATTGTCGGCGCGCTGGCCGAGCCGGCGGCGAAAGTCGCCGAGGCGTTCGATGACTATAAATTCAACGACGCCGCCAACGCGCTCTATCACTTCGTGTGGGGCACGTTCTGCGATTGGTATCTCGAATTCACCAAGCCGATCATCCAGCAAAAATATGGTTTACATCCCGACGTCGACGCCGCGATGGATGAGACGCGGGCAACCGCGGCGTGGGTATTAGCGCAGATCGTTCATCTGCTGCATCCGATCGCGCCGTTCGTGACGGAGAATTTATGGCGCGAATGGACCGGGTGGATACCCGGCATGCTGATTTCGGGCGCATGGCCGAAATTCGATTACGCGATCGATCGTAGCGCCGTTGCCGAAATGGACTGGGTCGTGTCGCTGATCGCCAAAATCCGCGAGGTCCGGGCCGAGATGAATATTCCCGGTGCCGCCGAGCTCCCGGCTCATGTAACGGCGCATCCCGATCAAACGCAGTGGATCGGGCGAAATCTCGACCAGATAAAACGGTTGGCGCGATTGACGACGCTCGATTTCGCGGTACCCAAGGCCAAGATGATCCAGATTGGGGCGGAGGGTACCGAGGTGTTTCTTGATACGGCCGGCGCCATCGATCTCGGCAAGGAACGGGCGCGGCTCGGCAAGGAAAAATCCACGGTCGAAAGCGAACTCGGCAAGATCGCGAACAAGCTCGGCAACGAGCAATTCATCGCCAAGGCCCGGCCCGAGGCCGTCGAGGAACAACGCGAACGCCAAGCCTCGTATCGGGCCGAGTTATCGCGCCTCGATGCCGCGCTTGCCCGCATCGGCGGGTAAGGACACGAACGCCGCCGATCCGTCATTCCCGCGAAAGCGGGAATCCAGCGCAAACGAGGTGAGGCCGTCCTGGGTCCCTGCTTTCGCAGGGACGACGGAGTAGACTATTTTGCTCGGCGGCGCTCAAACAAAGGGCGAGCCTCAAAAAAAGGGAGGAAACCATGGACATCGTGACGCGGGCGAAGAACATGATCCTGTCGCCGATCGCCGAATGGCCGGTCATTGCCGCCGAGCCGGACGATCTGCAAGGGCTTTATCGCTCCTATATCGCGCGGCTCGCCGCCATTCCCGCGCTCGCGGCGCTGATCGGAAACGGCTTGTTGTTCGGCCGCCTGTCGTTCGGCTTCGCCCTGCTCGGCGCCATCGTGCTTTATGTCTTGAGCCTGATCGCGATTTACGTCATCGCCTGGAGCGCGGCCCGGCTCGCGCCGATGTTCGGCGGCGAGGATAATGTCGATCGCGGCTTGAAGCTGATCGCTTATGGTTCGTCCGCGAGCTGGGTCGGCGGCGTGTTCCGCATCATTCCGGTGCTGTCGGTCATCAGCTTGCTGTGCTCGATCTACAGCCTCTACGTCATCTATACCGGCGTGACGCCGATGCTGGGCGTGCCGCAAAACCGCGTCGTTGGCTATATGGTGGCGCTGATCGTCGCCATCATTGTCGTCATTGTCGTGATCGGCGTGCTGGCCGGCGGTGTCATGGGCGCCGGGCTGGCCGGCGGGATGTGGTAAGCCGCGATGGCTTCCGACACGCTGCGCACCGCCGACGATCTCGTCGCCGCCGGCCTGGTTTCGCCGGAGCGGCGCGCGGAGATCGACGCGGTCGCGTCGCGCTACGCGGTCGCCGTCACGCCGGAGATCGCCGCGCTGATCGGCGGCGCCGACGATCCGGTGGCGCGGCAATATCTGCCGCAAGCGGCGGAGTTGAATGTTTCGCCGCAGGAGCGCGCCGACCCGATCGGCGACGAGCGGTTCTCGCCGGTGAAAGGCATCGTCCATCGCTATCCCGACCGCGTGCTGCTGATGCCGATCCATGCCTGCGCGGTCTATTGCCGGTTCTGTTTCCGGCGCGAGACGGTGGGACCGGGCGGGGAGGCGCTGAACGCGGCGGAACTCGAGGCGGCGCTCGCCTATATCCGCGCCCGGCCCGCCATCTGGGAGGTGATCGTCACCGGCGGCGATCCCTTGCTGCTGTCGCCGCGCCGCCTCGCCGACTTGATCCACGCGCTCGATGCCATACCGCATGTGGCAGTGATCCGCATTCACTCGCGCATGCCGATGGCGTCACCGCGCCGCGTCGCCGCGCCGCTGATCGCGGCGCTGGCGAGCGACAAGGCGCTGTGGCTCGTCATTCACGCCAATCACGCCGCCGAATTCGGCGCCGCCCAACGCGCCGCGGTCGCGCGCCTCAATCGCGCCGGCATCCCGCTCTTGGGCCAAAGCGTATTGCTCAAGGGCGTCAACGACGCGGCGGCAACCCTCGAAGCCCTGTTCCGCGCCATGGTCGCCAACCGGATCAAGCCCTATTACCTGCATCATCCCGACCTGGCGCCGGGCACCGCGCATTTCCGGCTCGGTCTCGAAGCCGGCCAGGAATTGATGCGGCGGTTGCGCGGCCGAGTCTCGGGCCTGTGCCAGCCGAGCTACGTGCTCGACATCCCGGGCGGCCACGGCAAGGTTCCGGTCGGGCCGTGCTACGCCGCGCGCGACGGTGACGGCTGGCGGATCGCCGATCCCAACGGCCAGGGGCATCGCTATCCGCCCGGCGACGGCGGCGAGTGATGCGGATTCGCCACATCCGGCGCTGAAACGCGACCGCGACTCGCGCGCATGATTGTCGCGCTCCGGCTTCGCCACTACATGTAAAGCCGGACGCGCGATATGACGGAAACACGGCACCTGCGGTTGCTCCTGGTGGCGGCCTATGTAGCGGCGGCTTCGCTCGTGGCCACGCCGGGCTTTGCGCAAAGCCAGACCACGACCATGAGTGCGGATCTCAATGCGGGCGATCCCGCGCCCCACGCGATAAGCGCGCCTGAATTCCAGATGGACTTCCTTCTGGACGATGCGGCGCGGCTTGGCTCCGTCCCGCCCGGTACGGCGCAAAATCTCGAAATATCAATGACTTCGCCGAATAACTCGGTGTTTCATTTTATGTTTTCGCCGCGCCCGCAACTCGGCATCGGCTTCGACCCGCTCTCGGGCACCAACCGCGCTTATGCCGGGCTGAGCTGGGATTTGTTCGCCAAGGATTCGTTTTACGGCGGCTTGGGCCTGGCCGGCAGTTTCGATCCCGGCCTCGGCGGCGCCTACGATCCGATGCGCCGGCCCGCGTTCGAGCCGCTCGAATTTCATGGCGCCTTGGAATTGGGCTATCGCTTCGATAGCCAGAGCAGCGTCTCGGCCTCGTTCGACCAGGGCGTGATCCCGATCAACCACGGCAGCGGCTCGTCGTCGTTCGATAACTTCCTGGTCCATTACGGGCTGACGTTCTGATTCCTCGCGCCGGGCCGCCCGCCAACCCAGCCGGCGCGCGTGGGGTTGGTGCGCTACGAGCGCGGGTTAGTGAAGCTCACACCAGACCGGCGTGTGGTCCGAGGCCTTGTCCTGGCCGCGCGGGCCTTTATCGATGCCGGCGCCTTGCAAACGGTCGGCGGCTTGCGGCGACAGCATAAGATGATCGATACGGATGCCTTCGTCGCGCTGCCAGCGCCCGGCCTTATAATCCCAGAAGGAATAGCGGTGCGGCGCGCTATCGACGGCGCGGAAGGCATCGACCAGCCCGAGATTGACCAGGGCGCGGAAGGCGCGCCGCGTCTCCAGCCGGAACAGCGCGTCGTCGCGCCAGGCGGCGGGATCGTAGGCATCGATCTCTTCGGGAATGACGTTGTAATCGCCGGCGAGCACGAATTTGCCCTCGTCGCGCAACAGCGCCGCGGCATGGGCGCGCAGCCGTTCGAGCCAGGCGAGCTTGTAGGGATATTTGTCGCTGTCGACCGGATTGCCGTTGGGTAGATAGAGCGAGGCGACGCGCCACTCGCCGAAGCTCGCCTCGACATAGCGCGCCTGCGGGTCGGCGTCGTCGCCCGGCAGCGCCGTCACGACATCGCGGGCGGGTTCCCGCGCCAGGAGGGCGACGCCGTTATAGCTCTTCTGCCCGACTACCTCGCAGTAATAGCCGCGCGACCGGATTTCGAGCGTTGGAAAATCCGCGGCGAGACATTTGATTTCCTGGAGGCAGAGAACATCGGGCTTGGCGGTGTCGAGCCAGTCCAGCAACAGGGGCAGGCGCACCTTGATCGAATTGACGTTCCAGGTCGCGACCTTCACCAGGCCTCAGCCGACCGCGACCGAGAAGGAATTGCCGCAGCCGCAGGACGAGGCCGCGTTCGGGTTCTTCACCTGGAACGAGGCGCCCATCATGTCCTCGACGAAATCGATCTCGGCGCCCTTCACCAGTTCGAGCGAGACATCGTCCACCACCAGGGTCACGCCGTCGCGCTCGAAGGCGAAATCGCCGTCCTGGCGGGTGTCGTCGAAGCTGAAGCCGTACTGAAAGCCGGAGCAGCCGCCGCCGGACACGGCGAGGCGCAGGAACGCGCCCGGCGCGTTCTCCTGCCGCCGCAGAATCGCGACGCGCTTGGCGGCGCTCTCGGTCAACGTGACTTTCGCTTCGGCGATGCTTGCCTCGGACACCTTATGCCCTCTCTCTCCAGCCAGATTGTTATGTGGGGAGCGGGCCGGCGTTGTCAAATCGCGAGGGGAAGCGGACTCGGATTACTCGGTCGCCTGACCTTTGGCGGCGCCGTCGCTGATATTCTTTGAGTCGCCGGTTCCAGGCTGGCCACCGTTCCCCTTCGTATCCGGGGCAGTAACCTCGTTCGCCTGGCCCTTGGCCGCCCCGTCGGTGATGTCTATTGAGCTGTTTTTCGGAACGCCACTACCCTTGACCGCCATTCCTACCTGCCCTTTGCCCGCCCCACTCTTGTTGTCCATTTTTGTGTCGGTACGGTTTCCGGAGTTCGACTTGGAGCTATTGTAATTGACCGCACCCATTTTTTCTTTGCACTTGCCGTCCACCAGGGTCTGACCCGTTGGGCAGGCGGCGAGCGCGCCCTCGCCGGTTGCCGCGAACGCCGCCAAGGCGACAAAAGACGCGCACAATACCGCCGAAAACTTCATTATCTTGCTCCCGATGATAGGAACTTACGATACTATACCTTGTTGTCATCCCCAGGGCGTCTCGATTTATTTGGCTCCCCGAATTCGCGGCCGGGCATAATTATTTGCATGGGCATGAAATCAAATCCGTTGCGCCACGTTCTATGACTGCAATCGGCCCTCGCATCCGCGCGGCCGAAGAGATGAAGGATGAATGGAAATAATAATGACATGCGGAATCCGTGGATTTGGCAGGGATGGCCGGTCCCGATTCTCGCTGAGGCCGGTCGGCTGGAATTTGGCGGACTCGCGACGACGAGTCGGGATAAAATGGGACAGTGGGTCTGGGTCCGGTTGCGGGTCGCGAAAAAGAGGGAGATCGCTATGAGGTTCGTGCGAAATCTGGCCACGACGTTGGCCGTAATGCTGTTGTTGGCGACGCCGTTCGCTCACGCGCAGACATCGGATGACCAGGGCGGCGCGCCCCCCGGCACCGCGTCGCCGTCCGCTGTGGAGCCGGATCCCGGTTCCGATTACACGCAACAGCAACTCGACCAGATGCTGGCGCCGATCGCGCTTTATCCGGACAAGTTGTTGATGAATATCCTGATGGCCTCGACCTATCCGGATCAACTCGCCCTGGCGCAAACCTGGCTTCAGGACCCGGGCAACGCGGGCTTGACGGGTGACGCGCTACTCAACGCGCTGAAGCCGCTCACCTGGGATCCGAGCATCAAGGCGATCGTGCAGTTCCCGCAAGTTGTCACGCTCCTGACCAAGAATGCCCAATGGACGCAATCGCTTGGTTCGGCGTTCGACAATCAACAGGACCAGGTCATGAGCGAGGTCCAATTCCTGCGCAAGCAAGCGAAGGATGCGGGCAATTTGAAATCGAACGACAAGATGATCGTCCAGGACCAGGGGCCCAACGACATCGCGATCCAGCCGGCCCAACCGGATACGGTTTACGCGCCTTATTACAACCCGGCGGTTGTTTATGGCGCGTGGCCTTGGGCGGCATATCCCCCGGTTTTCTTCCCGCCGGTCTATTTCGGCATCGGTCCGCTCGGTGTCGGCGTCGGCTGGGGCTGGGGTCCGGCGTGGCCGATCGTGGCGCCGCTCTGGGGTTGGTACGGCGTCGGTTGGGGCCTTGGCGGCGGCATCTTCTTTAACGCCGGTTTCGGTCCCAGTTTCGGCTGGTACGGCCATGGCTGGGGCGGTCACGGCTGGCATGGCGGCGGTTGGCGGCATGGCGGCCGGGGTGGCTTCGGCCACGGCGGGCATTGGCATGGCGGTGGCCACGGTGGTGGTCATGGCGGCGGCATCGGCGGCGGTCATGGCGGTGGCCACGGTGGCGGTCATGG
>JAATGI010000494.1 GCA_015654725.1 Rhodospirillales bacterium | reverse complement strand
CGTCGGCATCGCCATCGGCTTCGGCTCGCAGAAGCTCGTCCAGGACGTCATCACCGGCCTGTTCCTGTTGCTCGAAAGCGCGATGCAGATCGGCGACACCGTCACCGTCTCGGGCCTAACCGGCACGGTCGAGGATCTGTCGATTCGCCCCGTCCGGCTGCGCGCCGCCGACGGCTCCGTGCATATCATCCCGTTCAGCTCGGTCACCAGCGTCACCAACGTCAATCGCGGCATCGGCAACGCCGCGGTCAGTGTCGCGGTACCGCTCGCGGAGGATACCGACCGGGTCTCGCGGGCATTGCGCGATATCGCCGCCGAGCTGCGCCGCGATGCGAATTTCAAGGCCATGATTCTCGGCGAGCTCGATCTCTGGGGCGTCGACAAGATCGATGGCGCGACCCAGACCATCGTCGGGCAGATCGCGTGCACCGATGCCGGACGCTGGCCGGTGCAGCGCGAATTCAATCGCCGCGTGAAGGACCGGTTCGAGCAACTCGGCATCGCCTTGGGGCTGCCGACCCAGGCCGTGATCGTGCAGGACGCCGCCGCCGCGCGAATCGAGGACGGCGCCCCGGCGCCGCGGCTGGAGCGGCCCGCGCGGTCTAAATAATCAGCGCTCGTCCTCTTCGCGCGCGAGCCGTTCGAGATCGTCGGGACTCGGCGCCGTCAGTAGGCGCCGCGCCAGATCGACGCCGAAGCCGGCGCGCGCCAACGCCGCCAAATCCTTGAGCCGAAAAGAGTCCCGCGCCGCCGCCGGACGATAAGGCCCGAGCCTACGGCGGCGAATGAAGGCGCGGGCGGCGGCGGCTTCGCTGGCACCCTCGCGCTCGAGCCCGGCAATGGCGCCGTCGATCGCCTCGGCGGCGACGCCTTTTTGCCGCAGCTTACCGCGAATCTGATGGCGCGACGCGCCGGCGCGAACCAAACCCGCGGCCTTGTGCCCGGCATAGCTTGTGTCGTCGAGCAGGCCCGACGCGGCGTAGCGCTCGATCAGCGCATCGACCAGCGCCTGGCCCGACGCCGTCTCGATGGCGCCGGCATGCGCCGCGCGCCACACCCGCCGCATCAGCACCCGGCGCAAATTCTCGCGCGAGCTGGCGTAGCGTTCGAGATAATGCAGCGCCGCGCGCTCCAACGCCGCCGCCGTCACGGATGGTGCGTAAGGCCGTTTGCGCGGGCGGTCGCCCTGCGTGGCACTCATGCCGCCATGGTAGCACTTAGCTTGCGCGAATGCCGCCCGCTCCATACAGTCGCGGCCCAAGAACAGGTTGGAAACGTCTGTGCTTTTGGAAAAACCGCTGATCCGCGCGCCGGCCGCGCGGGACCAAACTGGGCCGCGCGTGCGGCAATTCGGCGTCGTCAACTGGATCGGGCTGTGGACGCTCTATCTGCGCGAAGTCCGGCGCTTTCTCAAAGTGTCGATGCAGACCATCGTGGCGCCGGTGGTGACGACGCTGTTGTTCCTCGCGATTTTCCTGCTGGCCCTGTCGGGCCAGCGCGGCGCGGTCGCGGGCGTGCCCTATGTCGAATTTCTGGCGCCCGGCCTCATCATGATGGCGATGATGCAAAACGCCTTCGCCAATACGACCTCGTCGCTGATGGTCGCCAAGCTCCAGGGCAGCCTTCCCGACCTGTTGATGCCGCCCTTGAGCGCGGCGGAATTGACTTGCGGCTTCGCGCTGGGCGGCGTCACCCGCGGCCTCATGGTCGGACTCGTGGTCGGCGTCGCGATGGCGCTCGCCGTCCATGTCGAGATTTACGATTGGGGGCTGGTGTTGTTTCACGCGGTGGCGGCGTCGCTGCTCTTGTCGGTGCTCGGCATCATCGCCTCGCTCTGGGCCGAGAAGTTCGACCATATTGCGGCGGTCACGAATTTCCTGGTGATGCCGCTGTCGTTCCTGTCCGGCACCTTCTATTCGGTCGAGCGGCTGCCGGCGCCGTTTCACTTCATCGCCGAACTGAATCCGTTCTTTTACATGATCGACGGCTTTCGCTACGGCTTCATCGGCCATGCCGACGGCTCGCTGACGGCGGGCGTCGTCGTTTTGGTCGTCATCAATATCGCTCTGTTGGCGCTGACTCACCGGCTGATCGCGCGCGGCTACAAGATCAAGGCCTAGCTATCCGGCGATTGCCCCGGCACGCCGACCGTGCCAAATTTCGCGGCAATAGGGAGGTAACGCAATCATGCAAAATTACGATTACATCATTGTCGGCGCCGGTTCGGCCGGCTGCGTTCTGGCGAACCGCATCACCGCCGATCCGAACCTCAGGGTACTGGTGCTCGAAGCCGGCGGCCGCGATCTCCATCCCTATGTCCACATGCCGATGACGTGGCGCACGATCTGGCAGGGTCCGCTGTACAATTGGATGTATAAAACCGAGCCCGAAGCCTATCTCGACAATCGCAAGGTGGCGCTGCCGCGCGGCAAGGTGCTGGGCGGTTCCTCGACCATCAACGGCCTCCTCTACATTCGCGGCAATCCGCGCGATTACGACACCTGGCGCCAGATGGGCAATTACGGCTGGAGCTATGACGAGGTCCTGCCCTATTTCAAGCGCTCGGAAAATAATTGGCGCGGCGAGAGCAAGGTTCATGGCGTCGGCGGGCCGCTGCAAGTCACGCCGGTCGATGTCACGCATTACAGCTACGAGCCGATGATGCGGGCCGCGGTCAATGCCGGCATCCCGGTTACCGACGATTTCGCCGCCGATCCCGAGGGCTTCAACCGGCTCGACGTCACTGTCGGCGACGGCCGCCGGTCCAGCGCCGCGCGCGCCTATCTCCATCCCGCGATGAAGCGGCCCAACCTCTATGTCATGATGAACGCCTTGACCCAGCGCGTGATCGTTGAGAAAGGCCGCGCCATTGGCGTCGAATATGTCCAGGACGGCGAGCGCTTTTCCGCCTGGGCGCGGCGCGAGGTGATTCTGTCGGGCGGCTCCTATAATTCGCCGCAATTGCTGTTGCTTTCCGGCATCGGCCCGGCCACGAGATCGCCCAGCACGGAATCAAGCCGATTCACGATCTGCCGGGCGTCGGCAAGAATCTCTCCGAACATCCGATCGTCGGCATGCAGTTCGAGGCCACGACCAAGGACACCTTCGTCCAACAGCTGCGCTTCGACCGGCTGGCGGTGCAGTTCGTGCGTTATGCCGTCACGCGCGGCGGCCCGTTCGGCAACCAGATCATCACCGCCAACGCCTTTGTCCGTACCCGGCCGGAGCTCGATACGCCCGATATGCAACTGTTCTTCGCCCCGGGGAGCTTACCCACGCGCGTCTGGATGCCCGGCATTCGTCCGGCGGAAACCG
>JAATGI010000164.1 GCA_015654725.1 Rhodospirillales bacterium | reverse complement strand
CGGCCATCGTCCGGCCGGCATAACGGCCAAGCCGGACACGCGGGCGTGGCCGCAGGCCGCGCCGATCACGAACAGGAACTGCCAAGCGAACGGATTGAAGTACCAGACGAAGCCGGACGGATAACCATGGAACGTCAGCCCGAAAATCTGCGCGGCGGCGTAGAGCGCGGCGGACACCGCCAAGACCAGCCAGCGCCGATGCGCCAACGCCACGAGAATGAACGGAAACGCCGCCAGCAGCACGATGTAGAGCGGCAGGATGTCGAGAAAGGTGGGCTGAAAGCGCAAAATCAGCGCGTTGATGATGGCGAGATGCGGCTCGTTCAAGAAGTTGCCGATGCCCATTTCATCCGTGTACATCGGGTTGTTGAAGCGCGTGATGGTGTAGGACACCTCCGCCATGAAGATCACGAACAGCACCAGATGCGCGACATAAAGCTGCCAGACGCGGCGATAGATTTGCGCCGCGGCGAACAACGCGCCGCGCCGCCGCAGCGCCTGGCCGAACACCATCGCCGCGGTGAAGCCGGAAATGAAGATGAAGACCTCGGCCGCGTCGGAGAACCCGATCGAGCGCAAGGTAAAATGGCTCAGCAAATTGCCCGGAACGTGATCGATGAAAATGATGAATAGCGCGAGGCCGCGAAAAAAATCGAGCCGCAGATCGCGCCGGGACGGCGAAGCCGAGACGGTCACGCCGGCGACCTTTCGGGGGCCCGCCTCCCAGCCATCATCCGGCATTCTCGACGCGACCATGATGTCCGTTCGTCCCGGCGGGACACATGGTCACGCACGCGGAAAAGCCAAGTGTTCCGGCCATGACGCGACCTACCGAAGAAGGATAGACGCGCGAGCGTATCCCAAGGCGGCGGCGAAGGAAACCCGCCGCGGCACGCCGCGTACCGGCTAAGCTTTTTTCCGGCTGCGAACCTTCGCCGGCTCGGCCTCGCGCGCGGCAGGCGCCTTGCTGCCTCCCTTCACCGGCAACAGCAGGTTTTGCTGCCGCCGATCGGGCTGGCGCGACCGGCCCTTCTTGGCGCCCGCAACACCCCCGCCCTGGGCCGCCACGCTTTGCTTGAGCGCGGCCATCAGATCGATGACGTTCGATGGCTCCTCGACGGCGCGCGCGACGGGCTTCACGCCCTTCATCTTGGCTTCGACGAGCTCGCGCAACGCATCCTGATAGCGGTCGTGGAAGGCGCCCGCGTCGAACTTTTTCCCCAGCCGTTGGATGATCGTGACCGCCATCTGGACCATTTCGGGATCGACCGCGCCCTTCGTCTTTTCGAACTCCCCGGCGCGAACCTCGTTCTCCGCGCGCAGCGTCGATAGCAGCATGCCGCCCTCGAACGGTTCGAGCGCCACCAGGCGCTCGCGGCTTGACAGCACGATGCGGCCGATCGCCGCTTTCTTGGTTTTCGACATGGCGTGCGCGATCACGCGATAGGCGTCGTTGGCGTGGCTGCCGTCGGGATAGACGAAATACGGCACGTCGAAATAGAGCGGGCTGATATCGTCGCGATCGACGAACTGCGTAATGTCCAAGGTGTGCGAGGATTCGATGTGCAGCGCGTCGATCTCCTCCTTGGCCAGGATGACATATTGGCCGCGCTCGTATTCATAGCCCTTGACCAGATCGCCACGCTCGACGGGCTCGCCGGTTTCGGCGTCGACCGGATGCAGCGAGATGCGGTTGCCGGTCTTGGGATTGATTTGGTTGAGGCGAATCCGCTCGGACTCCGAGGTCGCGGGCGAGAGATAGATCGGGCACGACACCAGCGACAAGCGCAAATGACCCGACCAACTTGGGCGCGGCATAACTCCTCCAATTCGGCGATTTCTCGATCCGACGCCCATAATGGTCGCCACTCCTTGAAACATAGTCAATGAAAACGCGTTTTTAACTTAGAATGCCCTATCCGTTGCCAAGTTGTTCTCTATCGCGGCAAGGTTTTGTTCGGGTAAGAGACTTCAATCAACATCGCGTGGGACAATCCTCGAATGGGGCTTCAGGATTACAGGCGCAAGCGCGATTTCTCGCAGACCCCCGAACCTGCGGGGAAAGTCGCCAAGGCCCGCAAGCGCAAGCCGAGCTTCGTCGTTCAGAAGCATGCCGCGCGGCGCCTGCATTACGATTTCCGCCTTGAAATGGATGGCGTGCTCAAAAGCTGGGCCGTGCCGAAAGGGCCAAGCCTCGATCCCGGCGCGAAACGGCTCGCGGTCCATGTCGAGGACCACCCGATCGACTATGGCGGCTTCGAGGGCGTCATTCCGCAGGGCGAGTATGGCGGCGGCACCGTCAGGGTCTGGGATCGCGGCTGGTGGGAACCGATCGGCGACGCCGATGCCGGCTATGCCAAGGGCGATCTCAAATTCACGCTGCATGGCGAAAAGCTGAATGGCGGCTTCGCCCTCGTCAGGATGCGCAATCGCCGCGACCGCGACAAAGGCGATAACTGGCTGCTGATCAAGGAGCGCGACGCCGCGGCGAAACCCGGCAGCGACGACGCGGTGTTGGCGGCGGCCAACAGCGCCGCCACGGGCCGCGACATGGCGGCAATCGCCAACGCTTCCGACCGCGTCTGGAGTTCCAAGTCCGGCGAGGTCAAGACGAAGCAGGCGCCGAAGAAAAAGGCGCCGGCGGGCCTGGGCAAGATTCCCGGTGCCAGGCGCGCGAAATCGGCGCCGGAAATTTCGCCGCAGCTCGCGAACGTCGCGCCGGCCGCGCCGGCGGGCGAGGCATGGCTCCACGAGATCAAGTTCGACGGCTATCGACTGTTGGCGCATGTGCGCGACGGAAAGGTGGTCCTGCGCACCCGCAACGGCCTCGACTGGACCAAGCGGTTTCCCGAACTCGCGGAGGCGTTTTCGCGTTTGGAGCTGACCGAGGCCTTGTTCGATGGCGAGGTGGTGCACTTGACCGCTGGCGGCGCCACCAGCTTTTCGGCTTTGCAAGACGATCTCGCCGAGCGCAGGACTGGAACGCTGATCTATATGGCTTTCGATCTGCTGTTTCTCGACGGTTGGGATCTTACCGGCGCCAAGCTCGAAGACCGTAAAGCGGCGCTCCGTTCACTGCTGCAAGATCGATCCGGCGCCAAAATTCGCTATAGCGACCACCAGCTCGGCAAGGGCGAGGCGTTTTTTTCGAGCGCAAGCCGTTTCGGCCTCGAGGGCATCGTCTCGAAGCGGCGCGACGCGCCCTATCGCCCTGGGCGCGGCGCGGCGTGGCTCAAGGTCAAGTGCGGCACGCGCGAGGAATTGGTGGTCGTGGGATTCACCGATCCGGCCGGCAAGCGGCAAGGTTTCGGCGCGCTGCTCGCGGGATATTACACGCCGAAGGGCAAGCTGGTTTTTGCCGGCGGGATCGGCACCGGGTACTCGACGAAAATCCTGTCGGACCTGCGCAAGACTCTGGACCGGATCGAGCGCAAGCGACCGACCGTGGCGCTTCCCGCCGGCCTGTCGTCGCGCGGCTTTCATTGGGTCGAACCCGAGCTCGTGGCCGAAGTCGGTTTCGCCGATTGGACGAAAGACGGCATGCTGCGGCAGGCGAGTTTTCTCGGCATCCGCGAGGACAAGAAAGCGACCGAAATCGTGCTCGATCCGCGCGACGGCGCGTCTCGCCAAAAAAACTCTCCCGCCCGCGACCTCGCCGAAATTCGAAAGGACGGCTCGGCGACGGTTCGAGGCGTGCGCATCACGCACGCCGACAAAGTGCTCTATCCGGCGCGGAACATCTCGAAGCTGGACATCGCTTCATATTACGCCGAAGTCGCGGAGCTGATTCTGCCGAACGTCGTCCATCGGCCCCTGAGCCTGTTGCGTTGCCCGGACGGCGTCGACGGCCAGCATTTTTTCCAGAAACACATCTCGGCCGGCCTTCCCGACGGCATCAAATCCATCGCGACCGCCCGCGAGTCCGTTCTCGTGATCGAGGATGTCACCGGCCTGCTCGAGCTCGCGCAGCTCGCGGTGCTGGAGATTCACCCCTGGGGCTCGACGATCGACGACATCGAGCGCCCCGACCGGCTGATCTTCGATCTCGATCCCGACGAGGGACTAGGCTGGAACCGCGTCAAGGCGGCGGCGATCGCCGTGCGCGATCTGCTCGACGAGCTTGGCCTGCGCGGCTTTGCCAAGACCACCGGCGGAAAGGGGCTGCATGTCGTGGTTCCGATCAAACCCACGCTCGATTGGAGCGCCGCCAAGGCGTTCACGCTCGCGGTAGCGGCGCGGCTCGCCGCCGACGAACCGGGGCTCTATACCGTGTCGATGGCCAAGAAAGCGCGTCACGGCAAAATCTTTGTCGATTATTTGCGTAACGGCCGCGGCGCGACGGCGGTCGCCGCCTATTCGACGCGCGCCAGGCCCGGCGCGACGGTTTCCGTGCCGCTGAGCTGGGACGAGGTGGAACGAGGCATCCGCTCCGACCAGTTCACGATCGCGAACCTTCCGCAGCGGCTGCGCTCGTTGAAGGACGATCCGTGGGCCGATCTCGCGCGCACGAAACAAACGATTACGTCGGCGATGCGCAAAGAGATCGCGACGCGCTAGGCGGCTATTGGGTTTTGAGATGCGCGACGGGAAAGTACAGCCCCAGCAGCTGGCGATCCCACCACAGGCCCTGCGCTTTTTCCGCGCCGCTCGCATAAGTGTAGTCGTAAAACTTCGCGCGCACGAAAGCCGGCCGCTTGTCCGGAAAGGGATTCTTTTCCAAAAGCGCGGTCACGGTCGGTTCATTCTCCAGGAGCCGCTGGAGCAAGTGCCAAAACCACGGCAGGTGCCGCGGATCGTCGAGCGCCGCGAACCACATCTGCCAATCCAGCCGCGGCTGGTGCGGGATGTTCCAGCCCGGACCGCGCGCGACATCGCCGGGCTTGTAGCGAAATTCGTATTCGCGCCATTCGACGCCATCGTCCGAACCCTCGATGACGATCTCGTCGCGTTTCGTGGTCATGACCGCGAACAGGCCATACGCGCTGACGAGCTGCAGGGGCTCGACGACCCCGGCGACCGCTTGCGCCACGGCGGGCGGGCGGCCGCCGAATCGTTGATCCATCGCTACCAGGCCGCAAAACACGATCAGCACCGCGACAACGCCGACCACGGCCGTGACCGCCCGGCGCGGTGCTTCGTATGCCGTGCGCACCGGCAGGAACCGGACTAGGCGCCGCGGCAAAATCTTTTGCAGCGCCGCGTCGTCGAACAACGGCAGGCACAGCAACATGGTCTGGAGATTGAACCAATTGTAATTCCCGGTGACGAGAATACAGGCTTGCAGCGCCAGGATGGCGAAGGCCGCGACAAAACGCGGCCGGCGCGGGCAGAAAATCAGGAATGGCACAATCAGCTCGATGATAAACGTTCCGCCGGTGGCGAATTTCAGCACGGCCGACGGCAGTTGCGCGGCGTACCAGGCCAGCGGCGTCGGCAGCGGCTGGGTCAGAAAGTGATAGGACAGCGCCGAAAGATTCCACCAATTGGGATCGCCGCTCGCCAGCTTGACCACGCCCGACGTGAACATGAAGCGGAACAGCAGCCACCGCAGCAGCCAGATGCCGGGCCTCGGGGCGAAGCTCAGCAGCAGGGCCAGAAACCCCGCCTCCAACAGGAACGTGTCCCATTGGAAGGACATGAAGACCTGCCCGGCATGAAACAGCGAGAGATAGAGCACGAAGAGCAGAACCAGGCTCACCCGCGGCAGCAGGTTGAAGACGAGCATCAACGACAACGCCGCTCCCCCCCAGCACACGGCCTGGATCGCGAAATCGCTGGCGTTCAACCAGAACACCATCGGCATGAGGAAGAAGCGTTCCCACCCGACCCGGTCGGTGACGACATGAACCAGATCGGGAAGTGGCAGAATGCCGTGACCGCCGATCAGGCCGACGGCCTGCACGCCGAAGGAGATGAAGGCCGCCAGATAGATCAGCCCGAACAGGCGCAGGAACAGGAATGACACGAGTTCATAACGCGGCGGCGCGTGGTCCCTGCCCCACAGCAACAGGCTGACGCGATAAAGGGCCGGGCGATGCGCGGCGATAACGGCGTAAGCCCGTTCCGCGACGGCGGCGAAACCCGGCAGGTTCCGATAAAGCACGAGCCAGAAACCCTTGCCACGCGCGTGGCTCAGGGCGAGAAAGCTGGCCTCGGCGGCGGCGGCGCGGCGCCCATCCGGCGCGATATATTGAACCGCCCGTTGAAATTCGGCGGACCGGATTCCGGGATGCTCGGCCGCCACTTCCTGAAAGGGCCGGTAATCGACGCGTTCGCCGGTAAGCTTGTTCCAGTAGCGGGCCCAATAGCCGCAGAACCCGCAATCGCCATCATAAATCAACAACGGACGGCGGCCGGACGACGGCGTTTCGCCGGCATCGCCCGATTTATCCTCTGAACGAATATTACGACTCCCGACGGCGCGACCAGGTGCCGCTAAGCGGGACAACGCATCAGATGAAAATCGCAGGCCTTCATGGCGACGTCACTCCCTCCGGGACCCGTCTCGCGCGGTTCCTCGTCCGCGACTATAGCGACGTGACGCCGCCGCCCGCAACCGCTCCTCAGGCGGCGTCCGAAAGGGGCGAAACGCTCACGGCGACACTGAGCAGATGGTTGCCGCCGCCGAGGATGACGCCGTGCAACGGCGTCACATCGGAAAAATCGCGGCCATAGGCGCCCACGATATGTTGGTCGGTGACGACGAGATCGTTGGTGGGATCGAATTCGATCCAGCCGAGTTCCTCGCCGCACCAGGCTGAAACCCAGGCGTGGCTGGCATCGGCGCCGAGCCGCGGGGCGTCACCCTCCGCGGATCGGGTCCGGAGATAGCCCGAGACATAACGCGCCGGCAGCCCCAACCCGCGCAGGCCCGCGATCATGACATGGGCGAAATCCTGGCACACGCCCTCGCGGTAGGTCAGGACCTCGGACACGCTGGTGGAAATGTCGGTTCGGTTTCGTACATAGGCGAAGTCGCGGTTGATGCGCGTCGTCAGATCGCGCACGGCCTCGGCCACCGGCCGGTTCTCCGCGAAGGACTCGGCCGCATAGGCGGTCGCCTCATGCCCGATCGCCGCCAGGGGCGAGGCATAGAGGAACTCCGCGACCTCGGGCGGCGCCGGAAAGCCGTCGTCGCGCATCACCGCGCGAATTTCCTCCCAGGCCGGCCCCGCCTCCGTCCTCGCAACGGCAACGATTTCGACCTCGGCATCGGCGATCGCGGTGAAATGATCGTGCGTCGCCTCGATCGCGAGATAATGGACTTGGTTGCCGAAATGATCGACGAAGCGATCGAGGCGCGCCGGTTCCGGCTCGATCGTCAACCGGTGCGCGCGCAACCGTTGGTGCTCGAGGCTGGGCGGTGTCAGGCGCAGCATGTGAAATCCGAGATCGACCGGCGCGCCGTAATCGTACCGCGTCTCGTGGCGGAGCGCGTACCGCATCATCGCGCGCGCTCGAACGGGCCGGCGGAAATGCCGGTGCGATGCGGAGCCGCGACCTGGCTGAAGAAGCTGCGGGTGATGCCGTCGGAGAGCGCGGCAAGATCGGCCACCGTCCGATTCAATCGCTCGAACAGGGCGGCGATGACCGCGTCGGCGCGGTCGGGATCGGGCAAATCGTCGGGAAAACTGGCGATTAGCTTGGTCAGCGCCGGAATCGGCACGGGCGCCACGCTGGCACCGCTCATTTGTTCGAGCGCCGCGAGATGGCGGGAAATGCGGTCGAGCTGATAGAGGAGCGAGCGCGGATTGCCGCTGGCGGCGAGCACAAAATGCAGCGAGCGGCCGAGATCGAGCTCGAAGGGAGAGCGCAACAAGCCGCTGGTGACATCGCACAATTCCAGCGCGAGGCGAAGGCCGGCCTCGTATTGCGCGACCGGGCCGCTCATGACCCCGACGGTCGCGCGCGCGTCGTCGATGCCGCGCTCGATCCGCCGGCCGAGATCGAGAAAGCGCCAACCCGGCCCGCGCACCATGTTCTCGGCCGCCAATCCGGTGACGGCGGCGATGGTCGCGATGGTTCGCTCCAGGGATTCGATCAAGGCATCGACCTCGCGTCCGTCGCCGTTGAAATGGGCGATGGCGTGGGCGGCGAGACGATGCTGGGTCTGCCACATTTCGGGCGAGAGCTGATCGCGCGTCGCCATGGTGAGGCGCATGATCGAATCGATAGTGGCGCGCAGCATGGTGCCCGACGCGGCCGCGCCGGTCATGGCGTCGAGAAACATCGCGCTGTCCACCGGCGTCGCGGCAAGCGCCGAATCGATCCAGCCGGTGCGCTTCAGCGCTTCCGCAAGCCGGGCCAGCTCGGCGCCGGCGCGAGCGCCGATTCCGCCCGCGGCAAGGCGGCGGAACGCGGCCAGGAACAGGCGGGTTCCCGACTCGAGCCGTTCGACATAGCGGCCGAGCCAATAAAGATCGTCGGCGGTCCGGCTGCGCAAGACCGTGTCCTCGCCGGTGTGGCGCGCGGTCGCGGCCGTGGCCGACACGGGGATCCGTTCGCGCCGATCGTCATCGGCCAGGACCCAGACATCCTTGGTGACGCCGCCGGGACGCAACGCGTTGCGGTAAATCGAGTGATCGCTCACGACCCGAGCCACGCCGCCGGGAAGCGCGTGCCACTCCCCGCCATGCCACACACAGGCGACGCGCAGCACCACCGGCGTCGCGGCCAGCCCCATCTTGCCTTGTTGCAGCTGATCCGAAGCCAGGCTGGGCGTGATGCTCGGCGCCATTTTCTCGCGCGCGACGAAGCCTTCCGGCCGCGCCGCCAGCGTCGCTTCGAATCGAGCGCGCGCCTCGGGCGAGAGCGTGGCGGGTTCGATCAGCTCGGGGTCGGGCTCGAAGACCGGCTGCAGCGCGAAGCGGTCGAACGCCGCCGTGACCTCGGCGAGCGCGCGCTGTTGCCCGCACCACCAGGTCGTGACCGCGTGGAGCCGCAATTCCTCGCCCAGCAGATGACGCGACAGCTCCGGCAGGAACGCGGTCAACGCGGGGGTTTCGACCAGCGCGGCGCCGGGCATGTTGAGAACGGCGACATGGCCTTTGCGTACGACCTCGATCAGCCCCGCGACGCCGAGTTCCGAATCCTCGCGCAGTTCGAGCGAATCGGAGTAATCCCCGTCGACTCGGCGGTAGATCGCATCGACGCGCGACAGGCCTTGCAGCGTCTTGAGATAGACAAAATCGCCGCGGACGGTCAGGTTGGCGCTCTGGGCCAGGCTGATACCGAGCTCGCGCGCCAGCAGCACATGCTCGAAATAGGCGTCGTTGTAGGGACCGGGCGTCAATAACGCGACCCGCGGCCCGTCCGGCGCGACCGCGCTGCCGACGGCATAAAGGCTCTGCCGCCACGACTCGATGAAGGGCCGTAGCGGCCGCACCGCGACCGCGCGAAACGCTTCCGGCAAGACGCGCGCCAACATGTCGCGATGATGCAGCGCATAGCCGACCCCGCCGGGCGCCTGGCTGCGGTCCGAGAAGACCCGCCATTCGCCGCTCGGCAGCCGGATCAGATCGGCGGCGTAGAAGTAGAGGTGCGGCGCCTGCGCGACCGGTGCGACGCCGCGCAAGGGGCGCAGGAAGGCGGGGCTGGCGAAGACCAGGCCGGGCGGAATTCGGCGCTCGGCAACGAGCCGCTGCGCGCCATAAAGATCGGTCAAAATCGCGTTCAGGAGCCGGGCGCGTTGCACCAGGCCGGCCTCGATCGCGCGCCATTCGTCACCCGGCAGGACAAGCGGCAGCAGATCGAGCATGCGCCCGCCCGGCGATCCGGAAGGCGGTATGGTCCGGGCGATGAAGGCGTCGGCGTCGGCGATCTGCAGCGCGGCGCGCGCCTGTTTCTCGGCGAGCTGCTGCGGCGACAGCCCGCGCAGCGTGTGCATCAAGGCGCGCCAATGCGGCCGGAACGACCCCTCTCCGGTCACCATCTCGTCGTAGGATGAAATCAAATCCTCCATCGCCCCGGCAGACAGTGTGGCGAATCAGATCAGGTCACGCAAATCCATCGTGACCGGATGATCGGCGCCGGTCGCGGCCTCGCCCGGAACAAAGCCGCCGGGCGTGTGGCCGAACGCGAAAAAGCGCGCCCGCCGCCGCGTCTCGGCCTCATTGGCATTGATCGGAAAGCGCTCGAAATTCCGGCCGCCCGGATGCGCCACGTGATAGCTGCAACCGCCGATCGACCGCTCGCTCCAATCGTCATAAAGGTCGAACACCAGCGGCACCTGCGCCGGAATGGTGGGATGCATCGCGCGCGGCGCCTGCCAGGCGCGGAAACGGACGCCGGCGACATACTCGCCCTTGCGGCCGGTCGCGCGCAGCGGCACGGCGCGGCCATTGCATAAAAGGCGGTGGCGCTCGCCGGTCGCGCCGTCGAGCTTGACCTGCATCCGCTCGACCGAGGAATCGACGAAGCGCGCGACACCGCCCGCCGCGGCGTCTTCGCCCATCACGTGCCAAGGCTCCAGCGCGGTCCTCAGCTCCAAATTCATGCCGCGATAGGTCACATCGCCGACGAACGGGAAGCGAAACTCGCGATGCGCGGCGAACCAACCCGGCTCGACCGCGTAGCCGGCGCGTTTCAAATCCCCCAGCACGTCGTCGAAATCGTTGCCGACGAAATAGGGCGGCATGAATTCGTCGGGAAGCGGGGTGCCGTAACGCGCGAGCGGCTTGTCGTAAGGCTGGCGCCAGAACCAGGCCACGGGCGCGCGCAGCAGCGCCTGCTGCGCCAAGCTCATGCGCGCATGCGGCGGCATTTCAAAGGCGCGCAACTCCAACAGGCCGCGCCGTCCCGCGGCACTGTCCGGTGTGTAGAGCTTGTCGATGCAAAATTCCGTGCGGTGCGTGTTGCCGGTGACATCGACCAGCACGTCGCGGAAGATGCGGTCGACCAGCCAGGGCGGCGCGGGCGCTCCGTTCGCGGCCGTCGCCGCCAGCGCCTTGAAGGCGATTTCCAACTCATAGGTCGCGTCGTCGCGCGCCTCGTCGACCCGAGGATGCTGGCTGGTCGGGCCGATGAACAGGCCGGAAAAGAGATAGGACAGCGAGGGGTGATTGTGCCAGTAGCTCAAGAGGCTCTTGAGCAAATCGGGCCGGCGCAGCATCGGCGAATCGCTCGGCGTTTCGCCGCCCAGGACCATGTGATTGCCGCCGCCGGTACCGACATGGCGGCCATCGACCATGAATTTCTCGGTGACCAGGCCGCATTCGCGCGCTTCGTCATAGACCGTGGTGACGTTCTCGACCAGTTTTCCCCACGACTCGGCGGGATGAATATTGACCTCGACCACGCCGGGATCGGGGGTGATCGAGAATTGCAGGAGGCGCGGATCGTGAGGCGGCGGGTAGCCTTCGATCACCACCGGCTGCGCCGACGCCTCGGCGACATGTTCCACCGCCGCCGCGAGGTCGAGATAATCCTCGGCGGTCTCCACCGGCGGCATGAAGATGTGGAGGAGACCGTCGCGCGCCTCGACGCAGAGCGCGGTACGAGCCACGCTCGAATCCGATTGGCCGGGCGATGGCGGCCGTTGTTCGCGCGGCGCCGAATCCGTATCGCGCCGAAGCGGCGCTCGGGACTGAACGTGAAACGCCCGATGGCGCGGCAGGGCCGGGCGGGTCTCGGTCGGATCCTGCGGATAGACGTAGGGGTAATCGCTCTCGGTCACCCAGGGTAACGAGCCGAGCGGCAGGCGATAGCCCATCGGCGAATCGCCGGGAATCAGGAACATGGTCTCGGGGCGCAGGAACCAGGCGCCGCTGTGCCAGTGACGCGTCGCGCCTTCGCCGTCGCGCCGCAGCGGCAGCGCATAACCGACGGTTTTGTTCAGCCCCTGCTCGAAAATGCGCGCGAGCCGCGCGCGCTCCAACGGATCGGCCAACTCGCTTTTGAGCGGATCGACATTGGCCGGAAGCCGGCGCTCCTTCCAGAGATAGTACCAGGCGTCCTCATAGCCCGGGAGGCAATGGGCCGGATCGAGCTGCAGCCGTTCGGCGAGCCTGACGATGAAGTTCCGCGAATTCTCCGGGCCGAGGCGAAAATCCGCGCCGCCATCGGCCGCGAACAGTTCCTTGTTCTGCCAGATCGGATCGCCGTCCTTGCGCCAATGACAGCCGAGCGCCCAGCGCGGCAGTTGCTCGCCGGGATACCATTTGCTTTGACCGTAATGCAGCAAATAGCCCTTGGCGAAACGATCGGCGAGCCGGCGCAGCAGCTTGCCGGCATAGTGGCGCTTGGTGGGCCCGAGCGCCTCCGTGTTCCATTCCGCGCCGTCGGGATCGGATGCCGCGACGAAGGTCGGCTCGCCGCCCATGGTGAGACGCACGTCCTGGTCTTCGAGCTCGCGATCGACCCGCGCCCCGAACGCCATGAGCCGATTCCATTCGGCATCGCCATAGGGTTTGGTGACGCGCGGCGTCTCGGCAATGCGGCGCACGCTCATTTCGTGGCGCAACACGCTTTCGCACGGCTCGGTCGTGCCCGAGATCGGCGCGGCGCTTTGCGGCTCGGGCGAGCAAGCAAGCGGAATGTGGCCTTCGCCCGCCAGCAATCCGGAGGTCGGATCGAGGCCGATCCAGCCCGCGCCCGGCAGATAGATTTCGCACCAGGCATGAAGATCGGTGAAATCCGCGGTCGGTCCGGCCGGACCTTCGAGCGGCTTCTGGTCGGCGACGAGCTGAATGAGATAGCCGGAGACGAACCGCGCGGCCAATCCCAGATGCCGCGCGATCTGCACCAGGAGCCAGCCGGAATCGCGGCACGAGCCTTCGCCGCGCGCCAGCGTCTCTTCCGGGGTCTGCACCCCCGGCTCAAGGCGCACGATATAACGGATGTCGCGTTGCAGCCGCTGATTGAGCGCCACCAGGAAATCCATCGTCGGCTTCGGCCCCTCCGCCAATTCCTGGCGAATCGGGTCCAGATAACGCCGAAGCAACGGCTTGGCCGGCGCCAGAAACCGGAATGGCGCCAATTCCTGTTCCAGCGCCGGATCGTAGTCGAACGGCACCTTTTCGGCGGACGGTTCCAGGAAGAAATCGAATGGATTGACGACGGTCATATCCGCGGTGAGATCGACCGTGACGACGAAGCGGTCGGTCTTTTCCGGGATTACCAAACGTGCCAGGTAATTGCCCTGCGGGTCCTGTTGCCAATTGATGAAATGCTGGGCCGGCTCGACCGTAAGGGAATAGGCCGGAATCGGCGTGCGCGCATGCGGCGCCGGGCGCAAGCGCACCACCTGCGGACCCACGGCGATGCGGCGGGCATAGCGATATTCGGTGCGATGGTGAAGTGCCACTTGAATGGTCACGGCGACTCCATGGGGTAAGCCGGGGTTCCGCGATGATCGGGATCGGCCCGGCTCCGGGGGAAACAGGCGAGCAAGAGGCGTGCCAGCGCCGCGGCGACGGCGTATTTTACGCTTAAAGCGGCTTGCTCGCGCGAATAACGCCGGGTTCCTTTGGATGCGCGGCGAGGCTGAAGCCGAATTCCCGGCACATTTGCAGCATCGCGTCATTCTCGCTCAGGACATCGCCGATGATTTCCTTCAAGCCGCGTGTCCGCGCCAGCTCCACGAGCCGCGTCAACAGGCGAAAACCGAGGCCGTGGCCTTGCAGATCGCTGCGCACGACGATCGCGTATTCGGCGCGGATATTGTCGGGATCGGCGAAAAAGCGCGCCACGCCCCAAATCTCGCCTTGGCTTGGCGGTTCCGCCACCAGCGCCAACTCGCGGTCGTAATCGATCTGGGTGAGCTTGGCCGCGAATTCATGGGTGAGCTGCTTCATTGGCACGAAGAACCGC
This sequence comes from Rhodospirillales bacterium, assembly GCA_015654725.1. GTDB lineage: Bacteria > Pseudomonadota > Alphaproteobacteria > ATCC43930 > CGMCC-115725 > JAATGI01. The sequence goes on along the minus strand of JAATGI010000164.1, from coordinate 2,427 downwards.
ATGCGCAAGTCATGCTGCGTCATGCGCTCGGCCAAGGCGACGATCGCGGGCTCGTCCTCGGGCCGGATCGGGCGCAGCCGAATCTTGGTGCCGTCGGCCAGGGTTTCCTCGCTGATGAGTTCGGCGGGATAGGGCCGGATGGCGAGCCGCGAGACGCCGTCCGGCGCGCGCCTGACGCGCACGCGACCGTCGAGCGCGATGACGCCTTTGGCATCGGCCAGCAAGGGGTTGATATCGAGCTCGCCGATCGCGGACTGGTCGGCCACCAGCTGCGACAGGCGGATCAGGACATCGGCGACGGCGTCACCATCGACCGGGGGTTGGTTGCGATAGCCCTTCATCAGGCGCGAGACGCGCGTGCGCGCGATCTGCGCCCGCGCCAGATTGAGATTGAGCGGCGGAAACTCGATTGTGGTGTCGTCGATGATTTCGACCGCGATGCCGCCTTGCCCGAACAGAATCACCGGGCCGAACAAAATATCGTCGGTGACGCCGGCGAGCAGTTCCAAGGCGCCGGGGCGGTCGATCATCTGCTGGACGATGAAGCCGTCGAGACGCGCCTTGGGCAGAACGTCGCGGATATGCGCGATCATGGCCGCGGCCGCGGCGCGCACTTCTTCGGGCGTGTGTAGATTGAGGCTGACGCCGCCGACATCGCTCTTATGGCTGATGTCGGGCGAGCGGATTTTGAGCGCGACCGGCGCCGCGATCGCCCGCGCGATCTCGGCGGCCTCGTCGCCGTCCCGCGCGACGCGCGTGGCGACGAACGGGATGCCGTACGCGGCGAACAACGCGGAAATTTCCTGTGGCTCCAGCCACTCCCGTCCGGCGGCGAGCGCGGCGGCCAGGATCGAGCGCGCCGCCTCGGTGTCGATCGCCAACCCCTCGGCGTGAGTCGGAACGGTTTCGAGCAGCAGGTCCCGGTTGCGACGATAGTCGACCCGGTTCATGAAGCCGCGAATGGCGCTGTGGGGCGTATCGTAGCTGGCGATCCGCGCCGCGGCCAAAAGCTTGCGCGCGGGCGTCGCGGCGTAGTCGCCGATCCAATTGGCGAACAGGTTGCGGCCGGTGAAATGCGAGCCCCGCGCCGCAACCGCCTCGATCACCGCGCGCGCGGAATCGACCGGCGGCTGCATCGCGGTCGGGCAATTGATGACGAGCACCGCGTCGATCTCTTGGTCGTCGAGCAGAATCTCCAAAGCGGCGCGATAGCGCGCGCCGTCGGCATCGCCCACCATATCGACGGGATTGCCGTGGCTCCAGGTGCGCGGCAGCTTGGCGTCGAGCCTGGCGAGGGTCGCGGGCGACAGCGTCGCCAACACGCCGCCCTGCTCGATCAGCGCATCGGTCGCCAGCACCGCCGGGCCGCCGCCATTGGTCAGGATCGCGAGCCGGTCGCCATACTGCGCTTGCGTCGTCGCCAGGGTCTCGACCGCGTCGAACAGCTCGGCCATGTCCCGCACGCGCAGCATGCCCGCGCGCCGGAAGGCGGCGTCATAGACCTTGTCCGATCCCGCCAGCGCCCCGGTGTGCGAGGCGGCGGCATGCTGGCTTTGCGCGAAGCGGCCGACCTTCACCACCAGCACCGGCTTGCGTCGCGCCGCCGCCCGCGCCGCCGACATGAATTTTCGCGCGCCGGTCACGCCCTCGACATAGAGCAGGATCGCGCGCGTGCCGGCATCGTCGCCGAGATAATCGAGCATGTCGCCGAAATCGACGTCGGCCATGTCGCCCAACGAGACGACATGGGAAAAGCCGATGCCGCGCGGCTGCGCCCAATCGAGCAGCGCCGTGACGATCGCGCCCGATTGGCTGACGAACGCGACTCCGCCTTCGCTCGGCGCGAGATGGCCGAAGCTCGCATTGAGATGCGCGCCCGGCACCATGACGCCGATGCAATTGGGACCGACCAGGCGGAGCAGGTACGGCTTCGCGGCCTCGAGAATTTCTCGCTGAAGGGCCTTGCCCGCGGCGCCGAGCTCGCCGAACCCCGCGGTGATGACGACCGCCGCGCGCGTGCCCTTGGCGCCGAGCGCCGCGACCAGGCCGGGCACGGTATCGGGCGGCGTCGCGATGATGGCGAGATCGGGCACGCTCGGCAGGCTGGCGACGTCGGGATAGACCGGCATGCCGTCGATCGTCCGATGCAGCGGATTGACCAGCGACAACGGGCCGGGAAATTGCGCCGCCCGCAGATTCTTGAGAATCAAATCGCCGACCGTGCCGGCGCGCGGCGTGGCTCCGATCAGCGCCACCGAACTCGGCCGAAAAAGCTTGTCGAGATTGCGAACGCTCATGCCGGGACCAAAATCACCGGCCGAGGATGGCGCGCCGTTTGCCGCGAATGCGTTCCTCGAGCGCGGCGCGATCGCCTTGGCCACCGAGATAGGCGTCCTGAATGGCGGGGCTGGACAAGAGTTCGGCCGT
>JAATGI010000140.1 GCA_015654725.1 Rhodospirillales bacterium | reverse complement strand
CCCGGGTTGAGGCCCGGCGGCGCGGCAAGACCGGCGGCGAGCACGCCCTGCTTGGCCGGCCCGTTGATGACGCCGATCTGCTGGTACGTGTCGGCATCGAACGAAAGCCAAACCTCGCAGCCGCCCCAGTTGGGACCGGCCAGGCCGCCCGATCCGCCCGAAACCGCGGCCCAGATTTGCGGTGCATCGCCGACCAACGCCGCCGGCGGCTCGAACAGGATGGGCGGATTGATCGAGCCTGGCGAGATATTGTAATTGGGTGTGTAACCAATCTTCGTTTGGCTGCCGTAGTTCGGTGCGTTGCCTGTGCCGGCAAGGCAATCCTCGGCGGTGACGGTCAGAGTGCCGTCCTGCTGGTTCTCTGCTATTTCGATGATGCGGACCCATTGGTTGACTAGGCCCAGCGCCGCGTCGGTAATCTCGACGATATCCATCGGGTCTAAAAGGATGAAATACCAGGGCACGGTGAAGCAGTACTGATTGCGGACTTGTTGGCGCCCGAGTTGAAGCTGCGCGGACATCAGCACCGCGCTTTCCATGCAAAAGAAATGAAGCTGTTTGGTGTCCGCAGGGCGCAAGCCGAACTGATTGATCGCGGCATCGTCCTGGGCTTCGACCACGGCGGGGTTGTAGCTGCTGCCGCGATCGAGATATTCGATCCTCACATCGTTGTAGGCGTCGGATGGGCGTTTGCGAACGCAGACCACCGGGTCGTCCGAGGTGAACGCCGAGACTCCGACCGAGGCTGTCCCTTCGTTTGGCAGGAAATCGTCGTCATCGAGGGAATAGATCGCCGCCGACGGCGGGGTATAGTTCTTGCCGAAGCCCACGATCGCGGCATCGCCATAAGGCAGGAAGGTCAGCGTTCCAGCCGACCAGACGAACTCGCCATTGAGGCCCGTGGCAAAATCGTTCAAGTAGTCGTTTGCGGACTGGCTGGCCGTCAGCGCCGGCGACACGAAGAGGCCCGCGGCGTAAGCGTAATTTTCAAGCTGCGTGAGATCGCCGATAAACGACGCCGGAAAGCCACAACCGTAGCGTGGATTGGACAAATAATCGGTGAGCGAATCTGCCGGATTAGCGTCGGGGATATCGATCATCAAAACCGATTTGCCGTTGTCCACGGCGGCGAATTGATATTCCCCATACGCGCCTGGTTGTACCGAGATGCTGAACTCGGCCACGCCGGGCGTGCCCAACACCTGCGTCAAAGGCGCGCCAACGAATACGAGCGTGATGCCGTTCGCCGTGGCCGTGGCAGGTTGCGATAACGTCACTGATCCGCCGGCGACCGACTGCACGACCGTGCCTGACGCGACACCCGGCCCGAGCACCAGTTGGCCGATCGCGAGGTTTACGGTCGAGGATAGACCCGAAACCTCGAGCGATCCCGCAACCGTATTGCCGCTCGGCCGATAGCAATAATTCACGCCGGGCGAGAGTGCCAAATCAACGATCGTGACTTGAAGACCGGCATCGGCGGCGGCGAAGGTATAAAGCCCGCCGGGACCGACCCCATACTGTCCGGTGGTGGGTGTGCCGCCGACGCGGGAAAAAACGCGACCGTTTGCGTCGATGACGCCTTGGCTCGTGCTCCCGACGATGGCGTTGGCGTTAATCTGTCCGGCAACGACCGCAAGCGCCGTCTGAGCGTTCCAGTTCTGCGCCTGCAGCTGATAGGGCGAGGTCGCGGGGATCGTCACCTGCTCCGTGACCGAAGACGCCAGCGTGAAATAGGTCGCGGTGAATTGGTAGGGCGAGGCGATGGCGTAACTCTCGGTCAAGGCGCAAGAGATCGCGCCCCGCACCTCGTAATTAAGATTGGGCAGTTCCGGCGAAGCGCCCAACGACATGGGATCGGCGCCCAAATAGGCGAGCCAGGAGTAGCCGAGCGCAAACTCGGGGAAGCTCGCGGACATAAAGCCCCAGGCCGGTTGAGCCGGCGCTCCGGCGAACGTGCTAAGGCCGTTATCGGCCAACGACCCCAGCGTCTTTCCGTTCCACACCGCGAGCACGGCGTCGATCGGACCTTCGCACAGACCGAAGATCAGATCGGCTGTGTAACTGGTTTCGCTTTGGCCCTTGCCGCCGCCGAACACACCGCCCTTGCCGCTGCCGCCGCCCGAAGACGTAAAGCCGCCATACCAAATGCAGTTGCCCGCGATCCGCTGCTGCCCGTGAAGAACGGCGATGGGCTGACCGCTGAGCGAGGTCTGAATGCGGAGCGCCGAGGCCGGCGGCGAAGGCTTGTTGACACGGCCGCTGCCGCCGAAAAGGATACCCATCAGCCGGATGTCGAATGTTGGATATCCGACGACGGAAATTCCGATATCCGTCGTTCATCACCCATCATCCGTTCTCCCCATCGTGAAAAAAACTTCCGCGGGCGATTGGCAAGACGGCCTTGATCGCCACGAGCTGAGATCACGCGCTTCGCCGCGTACCAGGCGTGGATGATGGTCGGCCAGCCGGGCGAATCGACAATCGCGCCATGCGCGTAAAGTCGGCCGATGCGAAAGAGCACCAGATCGCCAGGCCGCGGATATTCAACCTCGAGCGCACGCCGCAGCACGATCGCGAGGTAACGCTCCACGTCGCGGTGTAGGAAAAAATCTTGTGCGTAGGGTTCGAGCGGAAGAAATGGCGTCAGTCCGCAATTGTGAAAGACCGCCCAAACCAGTTGCGCGCAATCGACGCCGCCACGAGGCCCCTTCGCGCGGCCCATATGGCGGTAGGGCGTGCCGATCCAGCTTCTTGCCTCGGCGAGGACGGCAGCCCTTTCCTCCACCTCACTCATTGCGACACCGGGAGATCAAAGGTCAGGCACCAATTGTAGAGAGGATTGCCGAGTCGACTCACCGTTGCGTCGGAGTCGCGCAAATTGCCCCAGGCGCCGAAATAAGAATGGTCGGCGAAGCCGGGACCGTTATAGGCATATTGCAGTTTTGGGTTAGCGCCCGTCGGAACCGCGTTGAGTTGGATCTCGACCGTATCCGGCGCGGTCAGGGTGACGCCGGTGACGCTCGCCGAACTGTCGTCGTCGGCATAGCCGAAGCCGTCATTCGTGGCCGCGCCTTGTCCGATGGAGGTCGTGTCGAGCACCAGCGGCGGCGCCGGCACCGCGAAAATCGCTTCGATTTTGCTATGGTCCGTGTGGTTAAAGCCGATCGAAAGCGGGTAGAGCGGCTCGAAGGGCATTCCCTCGATCAGTTCCTGATAGATCGCTTTGCCGAAATACTCGCCCATCCAGTCGTAGGAAGAGGATGCGAGATGCAGCCCGTCGTCGGCGGTGCCGGTCGCGGTATCGGGCGGAAAGATGTAGCGCGGAACGACCATGCGAATGAGTTGCGAATTGAGGCCGGGCGTCAGCGCGGCATCGTATTGCGCTTGGGAAATGCACGAACCCTGGCCCGAGGAGTTGGCTGAGAGCTGGCTTTCGAACAGCAGCACCGGGCGAACCTGTCCGGTGAGCGGGAGCCAATCGGTATTCAAATTTTCGATGAGTTGAATGACGCCTTGCCGGTAAGTGTCGCAATCGGTGCCTTCGCTGCGGTCGGCTTCGCCATGAATGAAGGTCACGACGGGCGCTTCGACGGCGCCGCCATTGGCCCGCGCGATCAGTACGGCCCTGCTCAGCTCGGTATAGCCATTCGCGTAAGCACAATCGGTGCTAACCGCAGAACCCGAGGTCGAGGGCGGGCAACCGGTAATGCTGGCGCCTTTGGAAATCGAAGCTAGATCTTGCCCGACCGCTCCGTCGCTGCGGCCGATGAAAGTCTGCGTCTGACTGCTGTTTGCGGTGATGAGGTCGCACAGTTCGGCCATCATCGCCGTCATATGCGTCTCGCCGACGGTGCCGGCAGAAGGACCTTCGATCTCGTAGGCGCCGGTCAAGCCCGTGATTAGCCCTAGATTGACCGGCTCCAGACCGCGGCCACGCACGCCATAAGGAAAAAACTGGCCGTTATCGACCTCGCCATCATTGAGCATCTGCGCACAAGCCGGGTAAGGCGGCGCGGTCGTTATCACGGGAATACCTTGACCGCCGACAGCGAGCGACTGGCCCATAGCGCCAAGATAACGGTAAGTCGGCGCTGGGTTGGACTGCGCCGGCGCGCTCAACTGGCTCAAGAGTGGGTCGGTCGCGACACCGCGATAGGCTTGGACCCGTTGGATATAGCCATCGAGGACAGTGGCGCCATTGGCATTGGCGCCCAGCACGAGCTGCGTCGGCGCCAGCGCGTTCCCGTAACTCGCGGCGAATGGATAGCCGCCATCAAGCGCGATTGCGGTGCCGCCACGGCCGAAAGCGAGAGCGACGCGGTGATACTGACCCGGCGCCGGCGCACCGGCCGCTACCAGCGACGAGCGCTGAAGTTCGCCGCCGACATAGAGATCGACGGTGAGCGCGTCGGCGTTGGTGTCCGCGAGATAAAGCACGACGCGATTGTTGGTGGTGCCGTCATCGATTTCCGCCACGGTCTGGTTGGCGATCGATGAAAAGGCCGGAGCCATGAAATCGATCACCAGCGTCGCCCCATTGCTTAGGCCGAGAGACGACAAGCCCGCCGACACGAAATCGGCGACACGCGCGACGTTGCCGGACCCGGTGACGATGGGCGGGCTCGCGATTCCCGAGCTGGTCTTCTCGCATTGTAGAAAACCGACGGTGCCCGCGACGGCGAAGCCGATACTTGTGGTTGCGTTGACGGTGAAGCTGTAGGGCTGGCCTTGCGTCACCGTCGTCGTCGCAATGCCGCTGCCCGAGACCGTGACCGAACCGGAGCCCGTCAGCCAGATCAGGTACGTGCCTAATGCAAGCGAACGTGTTTGGGTCGCCGGCGCTTCGCTGTTGAGGCAGAAATTGGTGCGAGCCTCCCAAATACCGAGGCCGGAATTGACGCCCGCGCCGGCGAAATAGGCGGGCCGTGCCGGCGCGGCGGTTGCAAAGGCGGCGATGGCGCCGCTCGAATTGTAATCCCAGGCGCTGCTCGATCGTGTGTCGGCGAAACGTGAATCCCAATTGTCGCGGAAATCGATATCGAAAAGCTTGGCCCCTGGTGTCGGCAGCGTGAATAGCGCGGCGTCGTACGGCGCGGCAGCATGTGCTGCTCCGACGCTGACCACGAGCAGGAGGGCGCGAAGGAGGATTCGTACAGTCATATCAATTCTGCAGGACCGTGATAGTCGCGGCAAGATCGGACGTGGTGCTGGGTGTCACCGCGGCACGCAGGACCAACGCGGCGTAGATTGTTTGCCCGGACGGCAGCACGAAAGGCAACGTCAACTGGGTTGCCTGGCACAAATTAGGCGCTGTCGCGCCCAGCGCGGAGCAATCGGTGACATGGACGATCCCGATGATCTTGGGCAGGTCGGCGGCGGCGATGGTGAGGGCTGCATGGTCGGTTACGGTTGAGTTCGAGGGGTTCGCGCTAAAGAAAACGATATCGAGGCTCGCCGGATTGGCGTTGAGCCAACTCATCGCGACCGATTGGATGAGACCCGAGCCGGCGGAAACACGGGCCGCACCGGCAAACGCGATGAGGCCGCCGATGTCTTGCCCGGCCGCATAAGCGGCTACCGTTATCGTGGGTTGCGGGTTGGCCGGTGCCGTCACGGTGTCAGATGCGGTCGCCAGCGGCACCATGTTCGGCACGCCCTGAAAGGAATAGACCGTGGCCGAGGGCGAACCCGCCGATCCCGACGGCAGGCTGAAGGAATTCGTGTTTTGCACCGCGACCGGAACCGGATTAAGCGACGACACCGGCGCGGCCACGCTCGGGCTTTCGCTTTGCATCGTTTCCAGCACGAACGCGCCGGTGATGCTGCCGTCGGGATTGGTCCATTCAGCTTGGGCGGCGGCCTGCGCGATCGGAACGAGACTAAACAGGATCGCCATGAACCAACGTCTCATGTCGCGGTCTCCGGCGCGGGGATGAAGGGCATGCCGCCGAAATTGGCGAGATTGCCGAAGGCGATGCAGGTGTTTTCCTGCTTGTCGCAACCGGGATAGGCGGTGAAGGTGTCGCCCGCGGCGACCGCGAACGGCAGTGGCGTCATCAGCGTCAACGTCGCCGGACTAGCGGGCCCCCAAGAGCGGATCGAGCGCGCAAAGCCTTCATTGGCGCCGCTGGTCATGACGATGCGGCCAAGCGCATAGGTGCCGGAGCCGCCGGGGGCGCTCAGAATGACGCTCAAGAGGTTGCTGTTCGGGGCAGGCGGAGCGGCAACGGTGCCGTTGACGGCGAAACTCGCCGCGCTCAAGCCGCAGCCCACGCTGAACAAAGCCCAACGGCAGCCAGCCTGATAGAGATTGCGCGGCACGTTCTGGTTCAGGAGTTCGAGATGCGAATTGACCGAGATCACCGCGTTGGAGCGTCCGAGATCGACTTCGGCGACGCGCCCGGTAAAGACATTGACCACGCCCAACGGCGTGAGCGAGGCGGGCGCCTCGAGCAGCCCCGCGCGCGTATCGATGAAGGCTCGGTCAACCGCGACGATCGCGCCATCCAGCGCGCCCGCCCGCAAGGCCGCGAGCCAGGGCTGATTGCCGATGCTGGCTTGCGGCGAAGCCGAGGCGATCACCTGCCAGCTATCGACGTCGAGCCCGATCTTCCAATGGCCGTAGGCCTTGTTCGCGAGCTGATCGAAATAGACGAGCTTCGACGAATAGGTGATCCGGCCGGAGGCATACGGCACGGCGATATCGGCGTCGGCCGTCGTGTATAACAGCGGCGCGCCGCCATTGAACCCGCCGGCCAGGGTAAACGTATAAAGATCGCACAGATAAACCGCCTGCGGCTTGCCCGCGAGAAAAGTGGCGAGCGCGCCGGACGATGTCTCATACTTTGCCGGCTTCATGTCACACGACTTTCATGGTCGTGAAGCCGATTTTTTTCAGCTCCCAGAAATTGAACATGAAGTTCGAGAACTCGGCGCTGTCGTCGTCGAACCGGCACGGCCAGGTGTAGTTAAAATTGGCCGAGACCACCGCGTCTTGCGCGGGCGCATCCGCGAATTCAACGCCGTAGGTCAGGCCCCAATTGGCATCCGCCACCAGCGTGTAGTCGGTGGTGGTGAGTGATGTGTTTCCGGTGGGAATGTAACTTGTCGGTCCCGGCGCCGCTTCGAGCTGCGCCCCCCAGAGATAAATTCCGTCGCCCGCGACGCCCTGATAGGTGCCGCCGTCGCTACCGCTCAGCGAAGGACGAATATTGACCCGCAAGGTGGTCGAGCCGGAGCCCGAATTCTGGGTCAAGGAGCAACGATACCAGCCACTCGCCATCGCGACGATCGCCGTCGCGAGCGGCGTACCGTCGCCGGCCGCGACGCTACCGGCGCCGCTGAGCGTGAAATAAGCCGAAGTGACGGTGCCGTCATGGCCGGTTAAGAGCAGCTCGGCGATCGAGCGCTGATTGGCTTTTAGATAGATCGAGACGGTGACGGCGGTACTCGTTGGCACCGAGGCCGGCGCCTGGGTGACGTCGTGCAGTCCGTTGACGGCGGTCTCGGCGAGGAACAGGGCATTATTGTTGCCGGTCGGATCGGTGCCGGCGGCGCTTGCGACGGTAACGTTGGTGTCGGCCCAAAAACTCGTATTGGCGATGCCGGCCGACTGCAGCAGATAATTGGTGCGCGGGCTGGGATACTGGAGCTGATTGCCCTCCCAATCGGCGACGAACAGCGCGACCGAGCTCGGCACGACATCCTGGGTCGGCTCGCTGTAGCCGGCCAAAAGCAGCCAGACGCGCCAGTCCCCTGCGGGCGGACATTGTTCGTCACGGGGTCGCCAATGGCCCAGCAGCGTCTCGACATAGGCCCCATCGGGCCCGTCAATGAATCGGCGGCGTCTGTCCTCGGGAAGTTGTTTCAGCAAATCGGTGGCGAACGCCTCTGCCTCTGTCAGAGGCTCGTCCTCCGCCATCGCCATCGCCTCGCCGCAAAAGAAAGCCCCGGCCGAAGCGCGTCCCGTTATCGGGTCAAGCGCTCCGCCGGGGCGGAATTCTCATGATGGCGAAACCTTACCACATCTCTCCGGTTTTGTCAACGCAAAAAACGTGCATCGTGAAAGATCCTATTCGGCCGGTTTCTCCTCCGCCCCCTGCTCCTTGATGATTTTCTCGATGCGCTCCTTAAGCGCGGCGCGGGCGCGGGTTTGCGCCTCGGTGCGGATGTCGGCGCCGTAGGGCGTGGTCTCGGTCTTGTCGAAGAGGCCGGTATGGCGGGCGAGCGCGTCGAGCGCCGGGCGCTTGTCGTAAAATTTGAGCCGGATGCCGCCTTCGGCGCTCCGCGACAGTTCGGCGATCGCCGCGGCATCGTCGTCGTTGAACAGATACAGGTCGCGCAGTTCGATCTTGCCGTTCTTCCTCGAGACCAGCTTGCGTACGTCCGCGAAGGCGATGCGCGCCAATTCCAGCAACACGCGGTCGGCGGTGATCCGGGTGCGCTCGGCCCGCGCCGCCATGGCCGCCGCGATCGCGGCCTGGATCGCCGGCCGGCGCAGCAGCTTGGTGGAGGCATGGCCCGCATAGCCCTTGCTGTACCCCGCGCGCAGCGCGGCTTGGGTCGCGTTCAGGTCGATTAGATATTCCTGAGCGAAAATCTGGTGTTTCGGCAGCATCGCGTTCCACCTACCCGGCCCCAAGAAAAAAGGCGCCGGTGGAAAATTCCACCGACGCCTTACGCATTGTGGGCATTCTATAGCAGATCGCTCCGGTTTTGTCAACCGAAAATTACGGATTATGCGTCATCGATCCTGGCGATCTCAGCGCAGCCCAAAATAAGCCTGAAGCGCGCCCAGCGCCGCGATCAGAATCCCCGCCGCCGTCTCGGGCGAGACCGGCTTGCCGCCCCAGCCTTGGCGCACCGCCCAGTCCTTGACGCTCCACTCGCAACCGACGACGTGCCAGAGGCACGACCCGGCCGGTGAGGCGATGCCGCCCAGCGCTGCTAGCGCCGACCAGACCTTGCGCCGCGCCTCGACCTGGCCCAGCGACAGCGGCATCTCGGCGTCTCGCGTCGCGCTTCGAATCCGGCCCAAATCCGGCACCCGCAGCGGATCGAGGCTGGCGCGATGGAATAGCGCGCGAAAATCCTCGGCGGCCTGGTGCATGCCGCCGGTGATGGTGCCGCGCCGCAGCATCAGGGTCAGCGTGTCGAGCCCGCGATAGGGCCGCGCCGGCCGCCCCGCCTCGTCGGCGATGGCATGCTCGGGGCGCTCGATCCCGCCCTGGCGCAGGCGCTCCGGCGTCGGCCCGAATTCGTCCTCTTGCCTTGCTTTCTTCGCTTTTCTCATCGCCGCCTCCGTGCTCACGCCTCGTCGGAATCGCGGTCGCGCATGGGCGCGAAATCGAGGCAGGCGACAATGTCGCCGAGTTCGTTGCCTTCGAGTTCCGGCACGGCGACGCTGGCGAGGAACCCCAGTTCGTCCGGCGGTGGAATCGCCGCGGCCGCGGCGCGTTCGAACGCTCGCGCCACCCTGCCGCCTTCGGGACTGTCGGGCGCCACCGCGCACAGCGCGTGATGGCGCCGGCAATAGGCCGTGCCGGCAAGGCACCGCGCGCCGCAACGGCGGCGGCCCGGTCCGTCTTCGGTCAGCAAAAAGCGGCATCCCGACTCGGCATCGGGCGGGCGGCAACGCTGTTCTCGGGGCCACGACGCAATCGCGGTTCCGTTCCAAGCCAAATCCGACCCGCTTTCGCCCGCCATTGCCGCCCTCCCCTGCCCCATCGGCCGCCAAAATTGACCGCAGAAAACGTATATTGTTTTTGCGTTACCTTTGTCAATGGGAAAAGCGTTTGGCGTTACGGCTGACGCGGATTACACTTCGGTCATGCCCGAAGTTTCAGCGGTCTCCCGTCAATTGAAGGAACTGCGGCGCCGCGCCCATTTGTCGATCCGGGAAGTGGCCGAAGCGCTGGGCATGGAGCATGGCAGCTCCTACCAGCATTACGAGGACCGCTACCGCAAGCCGCTCCTGCCCTTGGATTTCGTGCAAAAGCTGGCGCCGATCTTCGCCAAGGCGGGAGCCGACACCACCGAGCTCTATGCGCTCGCCGGCGTCGATGCTAGCGGTCACGTTCTAGCGGCGCCGTTCGAGGAAGCCAACGACCGGGTCATGCGGATCGAGGAGCTCGACGTCCGCGCCAGCGCCGGCGCGGGATTGACGGGCGAAAACGAAGTCGTCGTCGACCGCTGGCACATACCCACCACCACCATCCGCGCCTATTCGACCGCGCCCGCTTCGGACCTGCGAATCATCACGGTGGTGGGCGACAGCATGGAACCGACGCTGCAGCCGGGGCAGCGCGTGCTGGTCGATACCGGCGACCGCAAGCCTAGCCCCCCCGGCATTTTCGTGGTCTGCGACCGCCTCGGGCTGGTCGCCAACCGGCTCCAACTTCAGCCCCACCAGACCCCGCCCACCACACATGACAGT
>JAATGI010000203.1 GCA_015654725.1 Rhodospirillales bacterium | reverse complement strand
GGTGAAGGAGAACGGGACGACCTTCAACAAGGAGTTCGAGACGATCCCGAACGTGCACGATCAATGGCACGATCTGCATCCGGCAAGCTGAGCCGAGGACATCGGTTGGAACCGGCGGCCCTCGGGCCGCCGGGGATGGGAGGTCGCTCATGCCGGAGGGATTGAGCAACCGGCCGCCCGGCCCGACGCGGGAGCAGATCGACGAGGTCGCGCGGCGCTTCCTCACCACCACCGAGATGGTGGCGGAGGCGCGCCGCAAGCTCCATCCCCATTCTTGGGATTTCGTCGCCGGCGGCAGCGAGACCGAAGCGACGGTGGCGCGCAACCGTCTCGCGCTCGATGTCTGGGCGTTGCGGCCGCGGGTGCTGCGCGATGTGCTCGAGGAATCGGTCGATCCATCCTCGAGCCTGCTTGGCATCGCACTGAGCATTCCTATCATTTTCGCGCCGGTCGGCGGCATGACGATGCTCGATCCGTTGGGCGCGCTCGGGCCGGTGCGCGCCGCCGCCCAATTCGGCACCATGACTTTCATCAGCTCCGTGACCGAGCCCGATCTCGAGGTCGCGGCGTCGGAAGCCGACGGCCGGCTGGTGTTGCAGCTCTATATTCGCGGCGACGCCGATTGGGTGGATGCCTATGTCGAGCGCGCGGCCAAGGCCGGTTGCCGCGCCATCTGCTTCACCGTCGACACCGATGCCTATAGCCGGCGCGAGCGCAATCAGCTCAACCGCTTTTTCCAGGGCACGCCGCTGGTCACCGGCGGCCGCACCGGCGTGATGAGCAACACCGGCCGCGAGCATCAGGAAAAATTCAGCTGGAAGGACATCGCGCGCGTCCGCGAGAAGTTCAATCTGCCGGTCATCGTCAAGGGTATCGCGACCGCAGAGGACGCCCGGATCGCGGTCGAGCATGGCGTCGCCGTGGTCTATGTCTCGAACCATGGCGGGCGGCAGCTCGATCACGGCCAAGGCACGCTCGAAATTCTGCCCGAGGTGGTCGAGGCGGTGCAGGGCCGCGCCGAGATCGTCATCGATGGCGGCTTCGCGCGCGGCACCGACATGGTCAAGGCGCTGGCGCTTGGCGCCAAGGCGGTCGGCATCGGCAAGCTTCAGGCCTGGGCGCTGGCCGCGGGCGGCGAGGCCGCGATGACGCGCCTTCTCGATCTTCTGCGCGAGGAGATCGTCAAGGACCTGATGCTGATGGGCATCACAAAATTCGCCGAGCTCGACCGCTCGTTCCTGGCGCCGGCCCGGCCGGTGACTTGGCCGACCGCGCTCAGCGCCTTCCCGCATCTCGATCGGTACTAGAGCCGGATCGCACTCTAGCGCGTTTCGTCTTCGATCCCGATCAGGGTCGCGAGCTTTTCCGGATCGCCGCGCAGCTCGGCGCAGCTTCCGCGCCACGCCACCTGGCCGCGGTCCAGCACGACGGCATGTTCGGCGAATTCGAGCGCCAGCTCGGCGTGATGTTCGACCAGGATCATGGCCAGGGCGGTCTCGCGGCGAATGCGGTCGAGGCCGTCGACGAGCTGATCGACGATCACCGGCGCCAGGCCCTCGAACGGCTCATCGAGCAGCAGGAGCTTGGGATTGCAGACCAGCGCGCGGGCCACCGCGAGCATTTGCTGCTCGCCGCCCGAGAGCTGATTGCCGTAATTGCCGCGCCGCGCCGCGATCGGCGGAAACAGCGCGAAGACGCGATCGATGGTCCAATCGCCGGGCCGGATCGCCACCTTCAAATTCTCGTACACCGTGAGCGAGGGAAAAATTTCGCGCTCCTGCGGCACATAGCCGATGCCGCGTTCGGCGCGTTCGTGCGTCTCGACGGTGGCGAGATCGGTGCCCTCGAACGTCACCGTCCCGCTCTGGATCCGGGTCAAGCCCATGACCGTGGCCAACAGCGTCGTCTTGCCGACGCCGTTGCGGCCGAGGAGCGCGATCGACGACGTCGCCGGCAGCGACAGCGAGACCTGCTCCAGCACGACATTGCCGGCATAGCCGGCCGTCACCCGGTCGATTTCCAAGAGCTCAGGCATGGACGATGCGCCGGCCGAGATAGACGTCGCGCACTTGCGGGTTGGCGCGGACTTCGTCGACGCTGCCTTCGACCAGCACCGCGCCGCCAACCATAACGGTAATGCGCTGGGCGAAGCGGAACACCAGGCTCATATCGTGCTCGATCACCAGCACCGCGATCTCGGACGGCAGCCGGCTCAAAATCTCCAAGAGCATGCCGAGATCGCGCGACGACACGCCCGCCGCCGGCTCGTCGAGCAGCAGCACCTTGGGCTTGAGCGCCAATGCCAGCGCGATCTCGACGAGGCGCCGCTGGCCGTAACCCAGTTCGCTCAGCCGGCGATGTCCGACCGACAACAGATCGAGGCGCTCGAGCAATTCGGCGACGCCTTCG
>JAATGI010000060.1 GCA_015654725.1 Rhodospirillales bacterium | reverse complement strand
CAAGCTCCTATTCCTTCACGCGGCACATGCAAGAATAGTGACGCGGCGCGCGAGGCGAGACAAGGAAGTTGCCCCCTCCCAACCCTCCCCCGTAAAACGGGGGAGGGAAGAGATCGCGAAGCGATCGAGGGTGGGGGCTAACAGGGGAGGAAACCATGCGTCTCGAAAACAAAGTGGCGGTGGTCACCGGCGGCGGCTCGGGTTTCGGCGAGGCCATCGCCAAGCGCTTCGCCGAGGAGGGCGCCAAGCTCGTCGTCAACGACATCGCCGACGCGAACGGCAAGAGCGTCGCCGCCGAGATCGAGCGCGCGCACGGCCAGGGCGCCGCGATCTTCGTCCATGCCGATGTTGCGAAAAGTCGAGATATGGCGCAGCTCGCGAAAGCGACGCTCGACCGCTTCGGCCGCATCGACATCATGGTCAACAATGCCGGCACCACCCACGAGAACGGCTCGATGCTTGACGTGCCCGAGGAGGTGTTCGACCGCGTTTTCGCCGTCAATGTGAAGTCGATCTATCTCTCGGCCCTCTTCATCGTTCCGGCGATGAAGCGCCAGGGCGGCGGCGTGATCCTCAACACCGCCTCGACCGCCGGCATCCGGGCGCGGGGCGGCCTGACCTGGTATTGCGCCTCGAAGGGCGCCGCGGTGATGGCCTCGAAATCGATGGCGCATGAGTTGGCGCCCGACAAGATCAGGGTCAACGCGATCTGCCCGGTCGCGGGCGAGACGCCGCTGCTCCCGACCTTCATGGGCGGCGACACGCCCGAAATCCGCGTCCGCTTCTTGGCCTCGATCCCCTTGGGGCGCTTCGCCCAGCCGCAAGACGTGGCCAACGCCGCGCTCTATCTCGCCTCCGACGAGGCCAGCTTCATCACCGGCGTCGCCTTCGAGGTCGATGGCGGCCGGTGCGTCTAACAACACCGGTCAGATAAACGCGGCCTTATGCGCGACGCACCAGGTTTCGTAGCTCTGCGCCGGGCGGTGGAGCACGCGTTCGACGTCCTGGGTTTGGACGGCGGCGGTGCCGGCCTTGATCGTGCGCCAGAACTCGCTCAGGCCATCGGCCAGGGAGGCGGGCGCGCCCATCTTTTTCATCCGGTCGGCGGCGGCCTCGATGGTGATGTCGATACAGGCGATCGGCCGGCCGAGCACGCGCGATAGGATCGCGACCTGGTCCGGCACGCTCAGCAGTTCGGGGCCGGTCAGTTCATAGGCCTTGCCGTCATGGCCCGGCGCGGTCAGCGCCTCGGCCGCGACAGCGGCGATGTCGAAGGGCGAGATCGGCGCCACCTTGCCGGTGCCGGTCGGCGAAAACACCTGGCCTTGCGCCTTGATCGTCGGCGCCCAGCCGAGCGTATTGGCCATGAACACGCCCGGCCGCACGAAGGTCCAGGCCAAGCCCGATTCGCGCACCGCGGTCTCGCGGTCGCGATGCATCGGTCCGACTTGTCCGTCGCCTCCGCGCATGGCGGAAATCTTGACGATGTGCTTGGCCCCGGCGCTTTTCGCTTCCTCGATCAGCATGCGGTCGGCGTCGCCGCTCGGGTCGCGAATCAACGAGACCATGAACACCCGCTCCACGCCGGCGACCGCGCGCCGCACCGTCGCGCGGTCGGTGAGATCGCCGATCACCCGGTCGATGCGCGGATCGAGCCGCGAGATCTTGGCGGCGTCGCGCGTCACCACGCGAACGCCTTGCCCCTTCACCAACAGCTGCGGCACCAATTCCGTGCCGATATTCCCGGTCGCACCCGTCACGAGGATCATGATTCGCTCCTGCCCGTTTGGAGCGAATATAGGCGCGCTAAGCACGTTGCGCCGCGCTTTTTCGCCTACTCAATGCCGGAAATGGCGGATGCCGGTGAACACCATGGCGATGCCGGCCTTGTCGGCGGCGGCGATGACCTCGTTATCGCGGATCGAGCCGCCGGGCTGGATGGCCGCGGTGGCGCCGGCGGCGATCGCGACCTCCAACCCATCGGCGAACGGAAAGTAGGCGTCGGAGGCGACGACCGCGCCCTTGGCGCGCTCGCCCGCGCGCTCGGCGCCGATGCGCGCGCTGTCGACCCGGTTCGGCTGGCCTGGGCCGATGCCGACCGTGGCGCCGCCCTTGGCATAGACGATGGCGTTGGATTTGACGTGCTTCACCACGGTGAAGGCGAAGAGAAGATCGGCGATCTCGGCGCGCGTCGGCGCGCGCTGGGTCACGATGCGCAGGTCGGATTCCTTGACCCGGCCGGTGTCGTGGGTCTGAACCAGATAGCCGCCCGCGAGCGAACGTAGGCTCAGTCCCGGCGTGGCGGCATCGGGCACCGGCGCGAGCAATAATCGCAGCGCCTGTTTGCGCGCCAGGATCGGCACGGCGTCGGGCGCGATCGCGGGCGCGATCACCGCCTCGACGAAGATTTTGGATATCGCCTCGGCGGTCGCGGCATCGAGGACGCGATTGAGCGCGACGATGCCGCCATAGGCGCTGACGGGATCGCAGGCCAATGCCCGGCCCCACGCTTCGGTCAAATTCGCCGCCACCGCGACGCCGCAAGGATTGGCGTGCTTGACGATGGCGACCGCCGGCTCGCCGAATTCCGCCGCCAGCACATAAGCGGCGTCGGTATCGGCGAGATTGTTGTAGGAGAGTTCCTTGCCTTGAAGCTGCCGCGCGGCCGTGGCGGAAGCGTCGCGATAAAACGCCGCCTGTTGATGCGGGTTTTCGCCATAGCGAAGTTTTTGCGCGAGCCGCGCCGAGATGTTCAGGATTGGCGGAAACGTGTCGCCCGCTTGCGCCGCGAACCAGGACGCAATCGCGGCATCGTAGGCGGCGGTGACGGCATAGGCCTTGGCGGCAAGATCGCGCCGAAACGCCAACGACGTGGCGCCGTCATGATTGCGCAACTCGGCAAGCAGCTTGGCGTAATCGCCGGGGTCGGTGACGACCGCGACGTCTTGATAATTCTTGGCAGCACCGCGAATCAGCGCCGGCCCGCCGAT
>JAATGI010000352.1 GCA_015654725.1 Rhodospirillales bacterium | reverse complement strand
GCAATTCCTCGGTCAAGACCGAGACGGAGGATCTCGCCGGAGAGACCGCGGCGGTGCTGTGCGTCAAGGGCAGCGGCTGGGATATGGGCACGATCGCGCCCGCCGGATTTCCGGCGGTGCGGCTCGCGCCGTTGCTCAAGCTGCGTGCGCGCGACCGGCTGTCGGACGAGGACATGGTGCGCTATCAGCGCGCCTATCTGCTCGATCCCGGCGCGCCGAACCCGTCGGTCGAGACGCTGCTGCATGCCTTCCTGCCGCATCGATTCGTCGATCACACCCATTCAATTCCGGTGCTGGCGCTGACCGATCAGCCCGAGGGCGAGCGGCTCTGCCGCGAGGCGTTCGACGGCCGTGTCGCGCTCGTCCCTTACATCATGCCGGGCTTCGCGCTGGCGAAACGCGCGGCGGAAATTTTCGCGGCGGCGCCCGAGGTCGAGGGGCTGATCCTGCTGAAGCACGGCATCTTCACCTTCGGCGAGGATGCGCGCACCGCTTACGAACGCATGATCGAATTGACGACGCTCGCCGAAGCGCGATTGGCGAAAGGCCGGCGCAATGTGTTCGCGCCGATTGCCTTGCCGCCGGCGCTCGCGCCGGTCGCCGCGATAGCGCCGGCGCTGCGCGGCCTCACCACCTTGAGCCACGACGCCGGGAGCGGCAAGACCAGGGCGCAGATCTTGCGCTTCCGCGCCTCGCCCGCGATTCTGAATTACGTCAACGGCGCCGAACTCGCGCGCTACTCGCAGCAAGGCCCGGTCACGCCCGACCACACCATCCGCACCAAGAACTGGCCGCTGATCCTGCCGGCGCCGGAAGCCGGCACGCCCGATGTGTGGCGCGCCGAGGCCGCGCGCGCGGTGGAGCAATTCAACGCGCGCTATCGCGCTTATTTCGCCACGCATAATTCCGGCAAGAAAGAGCTCGACCCGATGCCGCGCGTGGTTCTGGTGCCGGGGCTTGGCTTGTTCGGTCTCGGCGCTTCCGCCAAGGACGCCGACATCGCCGCCGACATCGCCGAGAACACCATCGCCACCGTCACCGACGCCGAGGCCATCGGCCGTTACCAATCGATCGCCGAGTCCGACATGTTCGATGTCGAATATTGGTCCTTGGAGCAAGCGAAGCTCGGCAAGGCGGCGGAGCCGAGGCTGGCGCGCAAGATCGTTGTCGTGACCGGCGGCGCCGGCGGCATCGGCGCCGCCACGGCCAAGGCCTTCGCCCGCGACGGCGCTGAAGTGGCACTGCTCGACCGCGACGGCGCGGCAGCGGAAAAAATCGCGAAATCAATCAGCGGCCGCGCGTTGGCCATCGCTTGCGACGTGACCGATTCCGGGCAAGTGCGCGCCGCCTTCGACCGCATTGTCGAGACGTTCGGCGGCATCGATATCGTCGTCTCGAACGCGGGCGCGGCGTGGCAGGGCGAGATCGGCGCGGTCGACGACGAACTCCTGCGCCGCTCCTTCGAACTCAATTTCTTCGCCCACCAGAATGTCGCGCAAAACGCGGTGCGGGTGATGAAGGCGCAGGGGTTGGGCGGCTGCCTCTTGTTCAATGTCTCGAAGCAAGCGGTCAATCCGGGCCGGAATTTCGGCCCTTACGGCTTGCCGAAGGCGGCGACGCTCGCCTTGATGAGGCAATACGCGCTGGATCACGGCGCCGACGGCATCCGCGCCAATGCCGTCAATGCCGATCGCATCCGCACCGGCCTGATGACCGACGCGATGATCGCGGAACGAGCCCGCGCGAGAGGCTTGACCGAGGACGCTTATATGGCCGGCAACCTTTTGGGCCGCGAGGTGCTGGCCGAAGATGTCGCCGACGCGTTTGTCTTCCTGGCGCTGGCGCGAAAAACCACGGCCGCGATCGTCACCGTCGATGGCGGCAATATCGAGGCGTCGCTCCGGTAGGCCCGTCAGGCATGGCTTTCTCCGGCTGTCGAACCATACGAACACAAATCGCGCAACACGCATCGTTCGCAATCGGGATCAACGAAGGCGCAGACTTGCCGGCTGTGGCGCTTGATCAGCCAATGAAGCTCGTAGAGATCGTCGCCGTCCCAATCGTCCGGCATGAGCCGCATATAACGGTCGTAGCCGGTCTCGGAGGTCGGGTTGGACAGCAACCAACCGAGACGCTCGCCGACGCGGAGCAAATGCATGTCGACCACGAGCGCGCGTTTACGCAACGAACTGAAATTCAGCGTGGCCGCGGCTATTTTCGGACCCACGCCCGGCAACGCGACGAGACATTGCAGCGCGGCTTCGACCTCTTGGTCCGCCAAAAAATCCAGGTCGAGCCGGCCATATCGCGCCGCGATCATGCGCAGCGATGTTCGCAGATTCCTGGCTTTCACGTCGGCGTAGGTAACGCGGAAAATAATGCGCTCGATTTCCCTCGGATCGGCATCTTTGACCCGATCCCAGGCCGGGAAATGTCGCCGCAGCGCCTCGAACGCCGCCCAAGAAGTCTCGTCGCGGGTTTGCGACGCGATCATCGCATAGACAAACAGATCGAGCGGGCCGGCGTGTTCACGGTCGCGTTGCGGTCCATAGATCACGAGCAGCCGGTCGCGAAGGCGCGCGACGACCGATTTCTCGTCGAGCGAAAGTGAGAATTGCATGGCGCATACAAGTACAAAACAAGAACATTAGCGCAAGCGAAATCGCAACTCTTTTGGCAAGCGGCGTCATTTGGCTCGCTGTTCCGCCAACCGGTCGTACCAATGGGTCTGGTCGGCCGGCGTGAAGCGGGCATTGGCGGGACTGGGGTTGGGAACGACGAAGAGCGCCGCCGCGCCGATCCCTTGCCGCTGAAGGCCGAGCGTGAAATCGGCGGTCGCCAGGCCGAGCACCGGCGCCACCGAGCGATAGATCGTGACGCCGTGGAAACAGACGATGCGCGGGCGATAGCGGTCGAGCTTCGCGATCAGCGTATCGGCGCCCGCGGCGAGTTCGCCGGGCTTGAGATCGTTGATGTTGGCGGTCGGGCGCTTCACCAGATCGGTGAAGCCGAAACCGAAATCGGGCAGGCGCAAATCATGGATCGGCTCGAGCCGTTCGACGCCGAGCGCCCGCCGCACCGGCGCGCTCAAGACCGAGCGCGAAAAACACGGCCAGAAACGGTTGATGCGCCGCGCGAAATAATGTCCCTGCGCGACCGAATAGAGCGACGGGTTGATGCCGACGAAAACGATATCCAACCCCTCGCGCAGGAGATCGGGAAGAGTTCGACTTTCCACTTTGCGAGTGGCCCCCACCCTAACCCTCCCCCGCAAGCGGGGGAGGGAAGACGACGCGCAGCGTTGTCGGGTGGGGGCTAAAACGAAGCATCAATCGGTGCGGAGCAGATTGTCCTTCAGCCGCTCTTGCAGCGCGGCGATGTCGATCTGATGGACGCTGCCGGCGCCGGCGAGATCGAGGGCGTTCGCCGCCGCCTTGCCCATCGCCATGCACGGTCCCATCACGCGCACGCTGGACAAGGCCGCCGCGTCACCGTCCATGCAGCGCCCCGCCGCCATCAGATTGTCGGCGTCGGCGGCGGCGATGCTGCCGAGCGGCACGTAATGCATGTGGTCGGGCGCGAACGGCTCCCAGATATAACCGGCCTCGCGGCTATGGAGCTCGATCGGCCAGGTGCAGCGCGCGATCGCGTCGGGGAATTTGGCGCCGCTCCTGACTTCGTCCGCCGTGAGCTGGTGCGCGCCGACGATCCACCGGGTTTGGCGAATCCCGGGCTGGCCGAAGGCGCGCACCAGCGCGTCCTTGAAGCATTCGGGATATTCGGCCTTGAGGAACACGATCACCTTATCGACCTGGGCCTTGCCGTCGAGCTGAATCTTGGACATGCGGATGGGATCGAGCGGCGTTTCGATATGCGTCATGTTGACGAGCGCGATGCCGCGGCCGGGCGCCACGAAGGCGAAGCCGTCGCGGCGCGGAAAGCCATATTGCTTGTGCTTGGCCGCGACGCGCTCGGCGAATTCCTCGCGGGTGGGCGCGTATTTGGCGTCGATATTCTCCATCACCACCATTTGCGTGCCGTAAATCGGGCCTTCCTCGGCCTCGCGGCACGGCAAGCCCGCCTGCCAAGCGAGCGCCGCGTCGCCGGTGGCGTCGATAAAGCCTTGGGCCGAGACCCGGACATCGCCATAACGCGTCGCCAGCTCCAACTCGCGCACCCGCCGCCCTTCCATCACGACATTGCGCACGATGGCGCCGACCAGGACGATAATGTCGGTGGCGCGGATCTGCTCCTCGATCCAGCGCTGGAGCAGCACCTCGTCATACATCACCACGGTGGTCAGCCCGACGCGCCAATGCAGCGCGCCCTGCGCCTCCAAATCCTTGAACATCGCGTCGGCGATGCCGTGCGTGACCTGATAGGGCTTGCGTTTGTCGTCGCCATTGGAAAAGAAACCGCAAAACGTGCCGACGATGGAATTGACCGCCTGGCCGCCGAGGCTCGGCAGGCCGTCGATCAGCGCCACCTTGCGGCCCAAGGCCGCGGCTTCGAGCGCCGCCGAGGTGCCGGCGGCGCCGGAACCGACGACGCAGATATCGACCGAAATTTTTTGCGCGGCCCCATCCTTGCCCTTGCGCACGACCTTGGTTTCGGTGCGCAGCAGTTTCGGATCGATCGACATGGCGGCTCCTCCTGGTTGGCTCATGTTTAACCGCCAAGGCCCCAAGACGCCAAGAACAGAGTTCGCCGCGCGAAGCCCGGCTCAAGAGCCTTGGTGCCTTGGCGTCGCGGCGGCGATCGGTGATATAAGCGACCCTTACCGATTGCTGAGACGAGCGTGGCAACCGAACAGGGCAAGCGCAAATTGGCGGCGATCGTGGCGGCCGACATCGTCGGCTATAGCCGTCTCGCCGGCGCCGACGAAGACCGCACGCTGGCGCGGCTTCGGGCGCTCCGCGGCGATCTGATCGATCCCGCCATCGCCGCGCATCATGGCCGCGTGGTGAAGCGCACCGGCGACGGCACGCTTGCCGAGTTCCGCAGCGTCGTGGATGCCGTGCGCTGCGCCATCGAGATGCAGAACGGCATGACCGAACGCAACGCCGGCCTGCCGCCCGAGCGCCGTATCGAATTCCGCGTCGGCATCCATCTCGGCGATGTCGTCGAGGAGGCTGACGGCGATCTCATGGGCGACGGCGTCAACATCGCGGCGCGTCTCGAAGGCATCGCCGAACCGGGCGGCATTTGCCTGTCCGCCATGGCCTATGAGTCCGTTCGCGACAAGGTCGAGGCGACATTCGCCGATCTCGGCGAGAAGGAATTGAAGAATATCGCGAGGCCGGTCAGGGTTTTTGCGATAGCTCGACAGCAAGCTCCATCACATTCCTCTCCGCCCCTGGGGGCGGAGAGGTTAGGTGAGGTGGGGGATTCCAGAGCGGCCGGCGATGCGGCAGCCCCCCACCGCGCAACGCTTCGCGTTGCTTCTCCTCCCCCCGCGAGCGGGGGGAGGTTGGGAGGGGGGCTTGAGACGGCACCGCCCCGTCTCTCCATCGTCGTCCTGCCCTTCGCCAATATCGGCGGCGACCCCGAGCAGGAATATTTCGTTGACGGCGTTACCGAGAGTCTAACAACGGACCTAAGCCGCATCTCGGGAAGCTTCGTAATCGCCCGCAACACCGCGTTCACCTATAAGGGCAAGCCGGTTGATGTGAAGCAGATCGCGCGCGAGCTGAACGTGCGCTATGTCCTCGAAGGCTCGGTCCAGCGCGGCGGCAACCGCATGCGCGTCAATGTCCAGCTCATCGACGCCGAGACCGGCAATCACCTGTGGGCCGAGCGGTTCGACAAGCCCGTGGCCGATCTCTTCGACATGCAGGACGAGATCGTGTCGCGCCTCGCGAGCCAACTTAACGCGCAACTCATCGCCGCCGAAGCGAGGCGCGCCGAACGCGCGCCGCATCCCGATTCCATGGATCTCACCTTCCGCGGCTGGGCATATTATAATCGTGGCACCGGCATGTTGGCCGAGGCGTGCAACTGGTTCCATCAGGCGCTCGCGCTCGATCCGGCGAATGTCGAAGCGCTTGCCGGGCTCGCCCTCGCCGATGCGCGCATGGTCTTCACGCACATCGCGTCGAACCCGCCCGAGTTCTTGGACGAGGCGGAACGGATGGCCGGCAAAGCGCTGACGCTGGCGCCGCAGCATGCCGTGGCGCTCTTGGCGCTGGGGATCGTCTATACGTACAGCAAACGTCAAACGGAGGCGATTTCCGCCTTCGAGTCGGCAATCGCGTCAAATCCGAGCTTCGCGGGCGCCCATGCCAATCTCGGATTGGCGATCGCCTTTTCCGGACGGTTCGGAGAAGGAATCGAACATCACACGCGGGCGTTTCGCCTCAGTCCGCGCGATCCGCAGGCGACCCTCTGGTGCAACGGCATGGGCGTGGCGGAATTCATGCGCGATCGCGACGAGGTGGCGGCAAACTGGTTCCGGCAGGCTATCGAATTAGATCGAAATTACGCCAACGCCTATTTCTATCTCTCCGCGACTCTGACGCGGCAGGGCCGAACCGCCGATGCGCAACGGGCGCTGAAGGACGGGTTAGCCGTCAATCCCAATTTCACCATTGCCAGAATGCGCGCGACCAGTGGCGCTGCCACAAACAATCCCGCGTTCTTGGAGGGCCTTGAAAGGATGTTCGAGTATCTCGCAAAGGCCGGGGTGCCGGAAGGATGAGCGGCGCGGCTCAAGAAATTGCCGAGCGGACCGGCCTCACCATCGGCCTTTGCGCCGCGATCGTCGCCGCCACCGGCGACGAGCCGCGCATCCTGGTGGTGCGCACGCCGCGTGGCCTCGACGCGCTGCCGTCGGGTCCGCTCGAGGCCTCGCACCGCACCCTCGAAGCCGGCCTGCGCAACTGGGTCGAGCGCCAGACCCATCAGGCCCTGGGCTATGTCGAGCAGCTCTATACCTTCGGCGACCGCGACCGCAGCGAAACCCTCGGCACCGCCGCGACGCACGCCTTGTCGGTCGCCTACCTCGCGCTGGTGCGCGAGGCGCGGATGGCGGGGACGGCCGACGCCGCCTGGCAAAGCTGGTATCGCTATTTCCCGTGGGAGGATTGGCGCGGCGGCCGGCCCGCGATCTTCGACGCCCTCGCGCCGCGGCTCGAGGAGTGGGCGGCGCGCGGCGGCAAGCTCGGCGAGGAGAGGCTGCGGCTCAATTTCGGCCTGCGCGGCGCGCGCTGGAACGAGGAGCGCGTGCTGGAGCGCTATGAGCTGCTCTACGAGGCAGGGCTGGTGCCGGAACGGGTGCGCGACCGCAGCGAGGGCGCGCCGCTGCCCGAGGCCGCGAGCGGCGTCCCGATGGCGGTCGATCACCGCCGCGTGCTCGCCACCGCCATCGGCCGGCTTCGCGGCAAGATCAAATATCGCCCGGTGGTGTTCGAACTGATGCCGCCGACCTTCACCCTCTCCGAGTTGCAACGCATCGTCGAGGCGCTCTCCGGCGTGCGCATGCACAAGCAGAATTTCCGCCGCCTGGTCGAAAGCCAGGGCCTGGTCGAGGAAACCGGCGAGGCGCGCGCCGAGACCGGCGGCCGTCCCGCGCGGCTGATGCGCTATCGCCGCGAGGTTCTCGTCGAGCGCCTGGCGCCCGGGGTGCGGCTCCCCGCCGCGCGGCGCGCCTGATCAAGCGCTTGATGCCAATCGGTCTTAATATTTGAGGCGGACGCGTCGCGTGGTATCATCGCGGCATGACGAAGCTGCTCAAAGAGGCAATGGACGAGGTTGCGACGCTGGTCCGTCAGCGCCATGGCGGAGCGTAACCCGTCTCCGATTTGGTCGGCGGAAGCCCAAACCGATCTTTCTGGAATTTGGGATTATTATAGCCAAGTGGCCGGCCCACGGGCGGCGGAAAAAATCATTCGCGATATCGCCGAAGCAGCCGATTTTCTCCGCGATCATCCGTTTGGCGGACGAGCACGAGATGAGATACGGCCGCGCTACGGTCGTTCGCGGTCAATCCCTATGTCATTTTCTACCGCGTCGTGGACCGGGCCGCCGAGATCGTTCGGGTCTTGGACGGCAGGCGGGACATCGAACGAATCTTCGATGACGGACCGCGTTAATATCGGACGAAGCCTTTACCGCGCCCTCGCCCAGACTGGCGGCGCGGGCGCGGCGGCTCATTGATCCATGACGACCCGGCTTGAGCCGCCGGCCGCGGCGCGAAGCGACCCGCCGGCACCGGTCTTCAGCGCCGTCATGTCGCTGTTGCTGTTGCTGTTGGCGCGCAGCCGCCTCGGCCCGCGGCTGTTGCGTCCGTTGCGCGCGCGGCGCGGCTATCTTTATGGCGAGGCGCGGTGGGACGCGGAATATTCCACCGGCCAATGGCGATTCCTGCGCGACCTCGACCAGGCCGCGCATTATCGGATCGTCGAACTGTTCCGGCGCCGCTTGAAGCCGGGCGGCGCGGTCCTCGATGTCGGCTGCGGCGAGGGCATCCTCTATACCGAGGCCGAGGGCATGCCGGATGCGCGTTATCTCGGCATCGACCCGGCGGCGGCCGCGATCGCCGGCGCCAAGCGCGGCGCCGGCCCGAATGCGCGGTTTCAACTGGCTTCGGCGGAAAGTTTCGCGACCGAGGAACGGTTCGAGGTCATCGTCTTCAATGAAAGCCTCTATTACTGCCGCGAGCCGCGCGCGACCATGGAAAAATACGCGGCGATGCTGGCGGAGGACGGCATCTTCATCGTCTCGATGGCGCTGTGCGGCCTTCGCGACGGCCTGACCAAGCTCGCGATCTGGCACGACATCGCGCCGGCAACCGAAATCGTCGCGGAAACATCGCTCGTGGCGCCGAGCGCCGCCTGGATCGTCAAGGCGCTGCGGCCGAAACGGGCATAAGGGGCCGCGACCCGCGCAAGCCTGGCATGAGTCGTTTTTCACTTGACCCGCGCGCCGGGGACGCTACCTTATACTCAATCGTAGCATAACTTCGGGGCCGGACAGCCGATCCGGTTTTAATTGTCGGGAAAAATGCTCAAAATGAGCATAATTAGGAGGAGGCCTGCCTTGCCGCCGGAAACAGCTATGAATTTCATCGCCTCGCTGCCGCTGCCGGCGCTCTATGCGCGCGTCCAGCGCCATGTGCCGGCGGTCGAATGGCCCGCTTACGCCGGCGATATCGAGGCGATCCTGCGTTTGAAGCGCGAGCGCAACGCCGTCATCCTGGCGCATAATTACCAGACCCCGGAAATCTTCCACACCGTCGCCGATATTGTCGGCGACAGCCTCGCGCTCGCTCGCGAGGCGGTGAAAACCGACGCCGATGTCATTCTGCTCGCCGGCGTCCATTTCATGGCCGAGACCGCGAAGTTGCTCAATCCCGACAAGACGGTGTTGATCGCCGATACGCGCGCCGGCTGCTCGCTCGCGGAATCGATCACCG
>JAATGI010000202.1 GCA_015654725.1 Rhodospirillales bacterium | reverse complement strand
TAGCCGCGGTCGAACTGCATGCCCTCGACGGTATCGATCTCGGTCTCGAGCGTCTTATTCTCCTCGACCGTGATCACGCCCTCGTTGCCGACCTTTTGCATCGCCTGGGCGATCTTCTGGCCGATATCTTTTTCGCCGTTGGCGGCGATGGTGCCGACCTGGGCGATCTCGTCATTGGTCGAAACCTTCTTCGAGCGCTTCTTGAGGTCCTCGACCACCGCATCGACGGCGAGATCGATGCCGCGCTTCAAATCCATCGGGTTCAAGCCCGCCGCGACCGACTTCACGCCCTCGCGCACGATGGCCTGGGCCAGAACCGTGGCGGTGGTGGTGCCGTCGCCAGCGAGATCGTTGGTCTTCGAGGCGACCTCGCGCAACATCTGCGCGCCCATATTCTCGAACTTGTCCGAGAGCTCGATTTCCTTGGCGACGGTGACGCCGTCCTTGGTGATGCGCGGCGCGCCGAAGCTCTTATCGAGCACGACGTTGCGGCCCTTGGGCCCCAGCGTCACCTTGACGGCGTTGGCGAGAATGTCGACGCCGCGCAGCAAGCGCTCGCGGGCGTCGCCATGAAATTTGACTTCCTTGGCTGCCATGATTCCTTACTCCGATTTTCTGCTGAGGGCCGAGCCCGTTCGAATCACCCCGTCGTCATTCCCGCCAAAGCGGGAATCCAGGGCGCAACCGGCGTTGGCCCTGGCGTCCCTGCTGTCGCGGGGACGGCTGGGAATGGTTTTCAACCTGAGCGGATGATCGCTCACGCCGCTTTGCGCTTGGCGGAAGCGGAACCCTCGAGCACGCCGAGAATGTCCGATTCCTTCATGATGATGAGTTCCTCGTTGTCGAGCTTCACTTCCGAGCCCGACCATTTGCCGAACAGCACCCGGTCGCCCGCCTTCACGTCGAGCGGATGAACCTTGCCGTCCTCGGTGCGAACGCCCGGACCGACCGAGACGACCTCGCCCTCTTGCGGCTTTTCCTTGGCGGTGTCGGGAATGATGATGCCGCCCGCGGTCTTTTCGTCGGACTCGATGCGCCGAATCAGCACCCGGTCCTGCAATGGCCTAAACTTCATGGACTTGCCTCCATCTTGGCGTGTCTTGCTTATGGAAAGGCGGATGGCGTGGCAGAACCCTGCTGGACGCAGGCTTGCTAGCACTCACCCCCGCCGAGTGCCAAGACATGGGGCCAAGGAGGGGGCGGTGTCAAGGGGGGATGCGCGAAAGGCGCGGGATTGCCGGGCGAAATCGCCCGAGGTCGGCGCGGGGCGCCGCGATTGGCTCGCCGGCGCCCTCGTCAAATTTGGCGAAAACGAGAAATGAACCGCTGCTACCAGCGGCGATATCCGTAATAGCCGCCACCGCCGAACAGCAAGACAACGACAACGATAACCAGAATGAGGGTCATGGCAACCTCCGAGAAATATATTGGGCAACGCTCGGTCGGCAATGTGCCCCGAGGAAGGATACTTCGCGAGCCTCGGAAACTACTTAAGTTCGGCCGAATTGTTCTTTTTAGACGTCGACCGGGAGCAGCACTTCCGCTCCCGGGTCCTTGATCTTGAGCAAGTCGCGCATGACCGGGACCGCCGCGAGCAGATCGTCGTCGGCGGGCGCGAGCAGGTCGCGCAGCACCTCGGGCGTTGCCCGCGGATCGAGCCAGGAATTCCACGCCGCCTCGTCGGTGAACAGAACGGGCATGCGGTTGTGATAAGGCGCCACGGAAGCGTTGGGCGATGTCGTCGCGATCGAGAACGACAACAGCGGCGCGGCGAGCGGCGCGTCTTTCGGCCCATGCCACTGCTCCCACAAGCCGGCGAAAGCCATGACGCGATCGTCCTTGGGCTTGAACAGATAAGGCTGCTTCGATCCGCGCGCGCCGGTGAATTCGAAAAACCCGTCGCATGGCACGAGGCAGCGCCGGCCGCGCCGAAACGGCTCGGCGAAAGCGCGCCGCGCCGCCACATCCTCGGAGCGCCAGTTGAACAGCGTCAGGCCGGTCTTAACGTCGGTGGCCCCGTTCGGCACCAGGCCCCAGCGCATCGCCACGAAATGCCGCGCGCCGTCGCGCCCGATGGCGACGACATGCTCGCTGTCGGTTGGCCGCACCACATAGCGCGGCTGATGATTGGGCAGTTCGAGGAATTTGAACGCCCGCCGCATGTCGTTCAGCGCGCGATACCGGGTGAAAAAATTGCACATGGAAATTGCACCGGTCCTTCGAGACGGCCGCTCTCATGGTGAGCGCGAGCGACGCAAGCGGTCGAACCACGCGGCCTCCTCAGGATGAGGAAATTTTCTTCGTGTCATCGAGGATGGTCCTCGACTTGAGGAGCAACGCGAAGCACGCACGATAGCCAGGCAATCGGAGCGCGCGCTAAAAGTCTTCGCGCCGCCAGCGTTCCCATTTACCGGCCGTATGCCGATCGAGCGGCCCCCGATTTTCCCAGTTTCGCTTGGCCACTTCCTCATAGGCTTCGGCCAGCCGAATCAGCAACGCCACCATGTCGGTGTCGGCTGTTTCTCGAGCCAGCATCCGCGTAACCCGCGCCTTTTGGCGGAAATGCACATTCTGGTACATGCTGATTCAATGATCGGCAAAATCGGAGGTTCCCTTGTCGGTTGAGAAAAGGAATTAACAAACATGGTTAACGTGCAACCGATTAGCACCCGGCTTCGCCGAGTGCTGCCAAGTAACTGAAAAACCAAGGATTTTTCTTGATCTTTTATAGCCGCTCCAGGCACGCTGAGACCGTTGGCACAATGTTGGCATCGGACCGGACTGTTGAATCGACCGCGTCATTGGAGCCGCGCATGAACCGAGTGGGTTTGCCCAATTTCGCTTTCCGCCTGACCACGGCGGAAATCCTTTATCACCTGCCGGACCACCCGCATCTGCTGCAAAGCTTCCTCTGGCAGCAACTCGACCAGGCGCCCGATTTCCCGGCGCTGCGCCGCTTTCTCGCTTATTGGCGGAGCGACGTCACGGCCAAGCTCCATTCGGTGCGCGTGGCGCAGACGCCGCTCTGGCCGCGCGCCGAACTGCGCCACGCCAGCGTCTCGCTCCAACTCCATTAGAGCATGATCTTTCCAGATGGAATCATCAGCGTTGCGCGGCGGCGAGGCGATCCGCCAGGCGCGGCGCGACGGGTGGTGCGGGAGATCGGCCGAGCGCCGCAACGAAGCGGGCGCCCGCCGGCGCGCAACCCGAAGG
>JAATGI010000321.1 GCA_015654725.1 Rhodospirillales bacterium | reverse complement strand
GGCGGCGGCGTGGCCGGCGCCGCGACCGCGTCGGCGGCTGACGGCGTGACCGGCTCCGGCGGGGCGGCCGGCGGGGTGCTTTCGACCGGCGGCGCCAACGAAGCAGGCACCTGGGTCACGAGCTCGGGCCGCGAATGGCTGCTTTGGGTGACGTAATACCACACGCCGTAGCCGCAGACCGCGAGCACCAGCGCCAGCGCCAAAATTCGGCCGCCGGGAATGCTGCGTTCGGTGATCGGCACGGGAAAGATCAAATCCGGCGGCGCATCGAGGCCCTGTTCCTCGCGCTTGAAGCGCCGCACCGCTTCGGCGCCGTCGAGACCGAGATATTCGGCGTAAGCCCTGACGAAACCGACCGCGTAGACCGGGCCGGGCAGCGCGTCGTAATCGCCCCGCTCGATCGCCTCGATATAGGGCGCGCGCAACTTCAGCGTCGCCGCGACCGCCGCCAATTCGAGGCCCTGGCTCTCCCGTGTGCGCCGCAGCAGGCCGCCGACCTTGTGGCGACGCGGCATATCGTCCGCAGCCAGGTCCGGCTCTCGCTCCGGCGGTGATGGCAGCTTGCTTATCATTGCCAAGACTTTAGCCCGTGTTTCGGCGCGGATAAACCTCCAGGGACAAGGAGAGAATCCGGCCGGGATTCACCGTGGCGGTGTGGCGCGCCGCGGCGAAGCTCAGCCGAGCTTGCGGATGAGGCCGAATATGCCTTTGCGGTCCGGACGGCGCGGGTCGGGCCGGATCGGCTCCGACTGACAGATCAGCGCGGCGGCGTCGGAGTGCGCCGCGACGAAGTCGTGAAACGCCCAATTGGTGTCGATGTCGTCGACCACGACATAGCCGCCTTGGCGCAGCGCTGGCCACGCGGTTTCCAATTCAAACCGCACATGCGGCGTGGTGTGCAGCGAGTCATGGATGAAAAGATCGATCGGCGCGATCTCCGCCAATAAGGACGGCAACCGGCGGCGGCTCGATCCTTCGATCAGGCGCCAGCGTTCGGGGCAACAGCCTTGGGCGGCGGCGCCGACTTGGGCCGCCGCGTCCGGGTCGGTCGGCGCCAGATCGATGCTCCACAACCGGCCCGCATGGTTGCGTTTCAGCGCTTCCAGGATGAAGCGGGTGCTGACACCGTGGGCGACGCCGGTCTCGACGATTTTCTCGGGACGGAAATGACGCGCCATATGCCAGATCGCGCGCACGAATTCGGGATCGCCGTCATTCCCGCTGAAAAAACTTTGCGGGCCGGTGCGAAAACCCTTGGCTTCGAGCAAGGCGACGATCTCGGGCCATAGCGCGCGGAAATCGTCGCCGCCGGCGGCGACGGTCGACGGCGCCGCGCCGAGCCAGGCGAGCAACCGGGTCTCCCAGTCGCGATCCGGCCGGTAGATGTGGCGCGGGCGGCGCTGATCCAGATACATGCCGGCGCGGTCGTAAATTCGCCACCAGGCGCCTGCGGGATCGCGCAGCAGCTTGGCCGCGGCACCCGGATTGCGCCGATAATAGTTGAACGCGAGCGCGACCAATGAACCCTCGTCTCGTTCGATCCGAGGGTTGTAGCAAAACCGGGTAAAGCCTTTATGAAGCGGGCGAAGGCCGGCGGCGATGGCTATGCGCGTCGGCGCCGCCGCACTCCTTGAGAATGGCGAGCGCCTTCGCCGCCGGCTTGGCGCCGTCGGTCCGAACCCAGAGCAGAACCGCTCCGGCCTTCAGGGCGGCGGCGAAATCGGCGCTATGGCGATTGGCGACCAGACGCTCGATCACTTCGCCGATCGCCGTGAGGCCTAAACCGGCGGTGACGGCGGCGGCAAAAGCGGCCGCGATCGGGCCGCCCGACAGCGCCGAAAAGCCGGCGACTTGAAGCGGCGCCAAAAACTCCACCTCGTCGGTCAAGCCGGCCATGAGCGCGGCGCCGGGCGAGCCGCGATAGCCCGGGACGCCGCCCGCCACTTCGAGCGAATCGTGACTCGCCAGGACCGACAAGTCGGTCGGCCCGAAACCCGCCGCCAACAGGCGCTTGACCGCCTCC
>JAATGI010000472.1 GCA_015654725.1 Rhodospirillales bacterium | reverse complement strand
GTCATCCTTCGAGGTGAGGAAGATCACCGGCATCGCGCCTTGTTTGCGCAGTTGGGCCAAGAGCTCCATCCCGTCCATGCGCGGCATCTTGATATCGAGAATGGCGAGATCGGCGGGCCGTTGCGTCAGGCTCTTGAGCGCCTCGGCGCCGTCGGAATAAGCCCGGACCTGGAAGCCTTCGGCTTCCAGCGCCATCGCCACCGAGGTCAAAATGTTGCGGTCGTCGTCAACTATCGCAATGGAGCTGGCCACCGATGTCTCCCTGATCCTTGGGCCATTCGCCCCTACGCATGTTAGAATCCGACCATGCCGAGACCGAAGCGTCAACCCTGTCCTAAGCCCTCAAATGGTGTTCCGTGCCCGCGATGCTAGCATCGGCGCGCCGATTGATCGCTGAAACCGGGCGGGCAAGCCTGGCAACCTCGGCCCTGGAGAGCTGGCCCTATGTGTCGTTGGTGCTGGTGGCGCCGGACCGCGACGGGTCGCCCTTGATGCTGTTGTCGGACCTCGCCGAGCATAGCAAGAATCTGTCGCGCGACCCCCGAGCCTCGCTCTTGTTCGATGGCACTGTGGGCATGGCCGAGCCTTTGGCAGGCCCTCGGATAACGCTCATGGGCCGGGTCGCGCCGGCGCCCGAATCGGACGCGCTCGACCGTTATCTTGCGGTTCATCCGGGGGCCGCTTCGTGGTCGGGCATGAGCGACTTCCACCTTTACCGGTTGGTGCCGGCGCGCGCCCATCTCGTGGCGGGCTTTGGCCGCATTGCCTGGATCGAGGCGGTCGAGCTATTCGCGCGCTAGGATCGAGGCCTGCGGTCGCCGGCCTTGACTTCGTCGCCGCAATTAGGCCAATCCAACGGCAAGGGCCGGCCGAATAATGGGCCTGATCGGGGAGTCTGTTAACCGATAGGGAATTGAGGAACGCCTTGACTCACGCCTCTGACGCCGCCGCGGGCACGGCCAGCAGTTATGGACTCGACCGGGACGGGCTGCACCGTGCCGCCCGGCAATATTGGAATCTGACCGCGCCGCTGCTCTACGAGCATGCGATCCGGCGCGGCGAAGGTGAAATCGGCGCGGGCGGCGCCTTTGTCGCGCGCACCGGCAAATTCACCGGCCGGACGCCTAAGGACAAATATTTCGTCGAGGAGCCGTCGAGCAAAAACGACATCTGGTGGGGCGGCTTCAACCAGCCGGTGAGCGAGGCCGTGTTCGAGCGCATGCTGGAGCGCGTACGCGCCTATTTCCAGGGCAAGGAACTGTTCGTCCAGGATCTGCAAGGCGGCGCCGATCCCCAATATCGTCTCAAGGTGCGCATCGTCACCGACAGCGCCTGGCATTCGCTGTTCGTGCGCAACATGTTCATACGGCCGCCCCTCCAAGAGTTGGCCGATTTCGT
Organism: Rhodospirillales bacterium; assembly: GCA_015654725.1. GTDB lineage: Bacteria > Pseudomonadota > Alphaproteobacteria > ATCC43930 > CGMCC-115725 > JAATGI01. The sequence goes on along the minus strand of JAATGI010000472.1, from coordinate 744 downwards.
GCCCGACTTCACCATCCTGCACGCGCCGAAATTCTTCGGCGACAAGGCGGCCGACGGGACGAATTCCGATACCTTTATCTTCGTCAATTTCGGCCGCCGGCTGGTGCTGATCGGGGGCACGGAATATGCCGGCGAGATCAAGAAATGCGTCTTCGGCTATTTGAATTTCATGCTGCCGGCGAAGAACGTGCTGCCGATGCATTGCTCGGTCAATGTCGGGCCGCGCGGCGACAGCGCGGTGTTTTTCGGCCTCAGCGGCACCGGCAAGACCACGCTTTCGGCCGACGGCTCGCGCACTCTGATCGGCGACGACGAGCATGGCTGGAGCGACCGCGGCTTGTTCAATTTCGAGGGCGGCTGTTACGCCAAGGTCATCAATCTCTCCGCCACCCACGAGCCTGAAATCTACGCCGCGACCCACCGCTTCGGCACGGTGCTGGAAAATGTCGTGCTCGATCCGCTGACGCGCGTGCCCGATCTCGCCGACGACAGCCTCACCGAAAACACCCGCGCCTGCTATCCGCTGGATTTCATTCCGAACGTCGATCTCTCCGGCATGGCGCCCAACCCCGAGAATGTCATCATGCTGACGGCCGACGCCTTCGGCGTGCTGCCGCCGATCGCGCGGCTCACGCCCGCGCAGGCCATGTACCATTTCCTCTCCGGCTACACCGCCAAGGTCGCCGGCACCGAGATCGGCGTGACCGAGCCCGAGGCGACCTTCTCGACCTGCTTCGGCGCGCC
>JAATGI010000266.1 GCA_015654725.1 Rhodospirillales bacterium | reverse complement strand
GCGCGCGACGGCGGACAATCTGGGCGTCATTTTCGTGGCGATCGGCGCCGGCGCTCACTACGAGCGAAGCGGACGCATCGCCGCCTGGCTCGCGGGGCACAAGGCAGCCGCGGTCCTCGTTCGCCCCGACTTCTATGCGTTCGGATTGGCGCGAGACGCAGCGCAAGCCGGGCAGCTTTTGACGGAGCTTGCAGCGCAGCTCGCGCGCTGAGCGTGACAGACTCCCAAGGGCGGGCCTAGGGGCGTGAAAAGACCAATATCTTGCCAAGGTTGAGGTCGCGGGTTCGAATCCCCTCGCTCGCTCCAAATCAGCCACTCGCCGTAGACCCTGCCGGTAAGGGCGCCGGTGCGCCACCCGTCAGATCGAGGTCCGCGATGCGTTTCTGCCGCGGCAGCATCGCGGTGGCGAGAAGACAGAGGAACGCGCCGAACGCCGCGACGAGAAAGCCGTCGATATAGGCGAGAACCGCCGCCTGCCGGGCGACCGCGGCGGCGAGCAGGCTGGTGGCGCCGGCCGCGGCCTTGCCCGGGTCGGCAGTGTGCTGGCTCATCAATGTGCCGTAGCTCTGAAGACGCCCGGTCGTGAGGCCCGACAGAATATCGACATGCAGACCTATCAGATTCGAATGGACCTGTTCGCGGACCCGCACAAAGGTCTGCATGAAGGCGGTGCCGATCTCGCCGCCGAAGAGCCGGCCGGTCTGCAACAGCGTGCCGATCGTCAGCGCGTCGGCGGGATTCATCGAGGCGACGACGAGCACGATCAGCGCGGTGAGCGCGAACGATTGCCCCAGCGCCTGCAGGATTTGCGAGGCGAGAAAATCGTCGGTCGCCCAGGCGTCGGTCAATTGCGTCCCGAGAAGGCAAGCGATGCAGATCAACGTCGCGCCGGCCGCAAGAACATAGCGCCCGTCGACACGCATCAGCAGCCAGCCCAGCGGCACGACGATGAGGAATTGCGGCAGCGCGATCCAGAGCAGAACGGCGCCGACCTGCAATTCGCGAAAATTCTGCACCGTCTGCAGATAGGTGGGAATGATATAAGCCGTCGAGAGAATGATGAAGCGAAAGCCGGCGATCAGCAGGATCAGCAGGACGAGGCTGTGCTGCTTGAGCAAGGCCAGGCGCAGAAACGGCTTCGAGGCGGTGAATTCGCGCAGGATGAACGCGCCGGTCAGCAGGCCGCCGGAAATCAGCAGGCCATTGACGACTCCATTGTTCGGCCAGTCGAGACGATTGCCCTGGTCGAGACCGGCGTAAAGCAGGCTGAAGCCGAGACCGGCATAGACCATGCCCGGCCAATCGAGTTCGCGCAGCAGTTTGAGATTGATGTCCTGCCGCGGTACGCCATACCAGATGCAGGCGAACATCAGCGGCAGCAGCGCGCAATATTGCCAGTCGATCCAGCGCCACGACCAATTGTCGTCGTACCAGCCTTCGAGCGAGGCGGAAACGTTCTGCGACAATTCGGAATTCATCGCATAAGCGGCGATGCCATAGACGATCAGCCGCGTCGGCAGGCTGCGGACGATGAAGCTGATGGTTAGCGGAATGAAAGTGCCGGAGCCGACGCCGCCGAGAAATTGCATCGTCAGAAAGGCGGGGAGGTTAGGCGACAGCGGGCCCAGGAGACTCGCGACGAAGAACAGGATCATGCCGAGAATGAGCATGCGCTGCACACCGAAGACGGTGCCGAGATAGGGGCAGGCGATGGCGACCAGCATCTGCCCGACGCCGAAACTCGTCGTCATCCACGCGCCTTCGTCGAAGCCCAAATGCAGGCCGCCGCGCAAATCGGCGATGCCGAAGCTCGTTACCCGGCTGCCGAACACCGACATGATGGCCCCGAGCAGCACGCCGAGAATGCCGATATAGGGCCGCAGCGTATCGGCGCTGAGCCGCCCATGTCCGGCCGCGCCCGATCCGATTGCGGTCGCGGCGCTCGCCGTCATGGCGATGGCGCGGCGCCGGGCGCGGTGGGCGTTTTCTTCGGCGTCGCGCCGGTATCGATGGTGGCTTCGACCGACATGCCCGGCCGCACCAGCGCGCCGAGCGCGGGATGCTTGTCCAGCACGATTTTCACCGGCATGCGCTGAACGACCTTGGTGAAATTCCCCGTCGCATTGTCGGGCGGCAGCAAAGCGAATGTCGCGCCGGTGCCGGGCGACCAGCTATCGACGTGGCCGTTCAGGACTAGGCCGGGAAACGCATCGACGGTGACATGCGCCGGCTGGCCGAGCCGCACATTGGTCATCTGCGTTTCCTTGTAATTGGCGATCACCCAGATGTTGGGCAGCGGCATCACGGCGATGATCTGCGTCCCGACATTGACGAATTGGCCGGGGCGGGCCTGGCGTTGTCCGACCAGGCCGTCGGCTGGCGCGACGATACGGGTATAGCCGAGATTATCGGTCGCGAGGGCGAGCTGGGCCAGCGCCGCGTGAACCTGCGCAGTGAGCTGCTTTTCCTGAATGTCGAGCGCCGCGAGCTGGGCTTTCTGCTGATCAATCTGGGCTTGACCGAGCCGCAGCTGCGCCCGGGTGCGGGTGGCGTTGTCGTCCGCCTGTTCGACCATTTGCTCGGTGCCGGCGCTGCTGCTTCTCAGCAGCGTCTCCTGCCGCTTGGCCTCGAGCTGATAGCGCACGACATCGGCCTGGGCGCCGTCGATCGACGCTTCGGCCTGGCGTACCAGGGCGCGCTGCACGTCGCGCTGATTGGCGAGATTGGCGAGGTTCGCCTCGGCGGCTTCGAGATTGGCTTTCGCAAGGTCGAATTCAGCCTGATAGTCCGAGGGGTCTATGATCGCGATGAGATCGCCCTTGTGGACGGGCTGATAATCGTTGACCGCGAGCTTGACGATATAGCCCGAGACTTTCGCCGCGAGCGGCGTAAGGTCGCCGGTCACATAGGCGTCGGCGGTGGTTTCGAAACGCGCCGCGCCGGTCCATTCGTCCCAATGGCCGGCGATATACCAGCCGATCCATGCCGCTAGAGCGATGAATCCGACGCGCAATGCGGCGCCCAGCCAGCGCGCGCCCGCGCCTTTTGTGCGTTTGGGGGCGGTGTCGGTCTCCAAGGCCGGCGTGGCGCGCTCGACGGCGGGCGCTGTCACGTCAGCCATTGTGCGCCTCCGCCAAACTTAGGGTCGCGCAAACCGCCATTTCAGCTCAACCTCGAAATTATGCCCGAGGAGCGCTGTGGCTGTCCCGGCCGGGACAATTTGCCCAGCTTTGGATTTTGGCGCAATCACCAAAAGGTTTGGGTCGACGCGAAGCCGCCGGACCATCAATGGCGGCGGCGCTGGAGAGGCAGCCTGGCGAGGACGATCAGGGTGAAATCGTTAAGGGCCAGGCGCGTCGATCCAAAGGCACCCGCGATCTTCACGGAAGGTCAGCGCTCGTCGTTGGAATAGCCGTTCTCCCTGGCGCGGTCGTCAGCGTCCCTCACCTCGAGCCATATGGCGTTGAGGATGGCGAAGGAGCAGGCGAGTCCCAGTCCCAAGACCCAGCTGAAATACCACATTGGATTCTCCTTTGCTTAAAGGCTTTCGACTCGATGTTTCAATTTTTGTTTTGACGCGTTTTCTTCACGCGAACCGGTTCCCACTTCGCTCGAAAACGCTTTAGTAGCTGAAATGATCGGCCTTGACGCTCTTCTCGGTCACCTTGCCGCGCAGCACGTAGTAGATGAACGAGGTATAGGCGAGGATGATCGGCACGAAGACGAGCGCGGCGATGAGCATGATGAACAAGGTCGTCTGGCTTGACGAGGCGTCCCACACCGTGAGACTCGCCGACGGATCGGTCGAGGACGGCAGCAGGAACGGGAAGAGGCTCAGGCCCGCCGTCGCGACGACGCCCGCGACCGAGAACGACGACGCGAGGAAGGCGCCGATCGCGAAGCGCGCTTGCGAGGCGAGGATGGCGAGTGCCGCGCCGCCGAATCCCAGGATAGGACCGATGATCGTCCACGGCTGGGCGTGATAATTGGCGAGCCATTGGCCGGTCTTGCGCACCACGGTCTTGGCGAGCGGGTTCGACGCCGCGTCATGCGCCAGCGGGCCGACGATCCGATAGCCGTCGAGATATTTGACCCAGACACCACCGAGCGCGAAGAGCACGATCAGCGCCAAGCCCGCATAGAGCGTGGCGCTGCGGGCGCGCTCCGCCACCGGGCCATCAGTCTTGACCGAAAGCCAAGCGCCGCCGTGCATCGTCAGCATGGCGACCGAGACGAGCCCGCTGAGCAGCGCGAAGGGCGTCAGCAGGCCGAACAGATTGCCGTGGTAGGTCATGCGCATCGTGTCGTCGAAGCTGAAGGGCGCGCCAAGCAGCGCGTTGCCGACCGCGACGCCGAAAATTAGCGTCGGGATGAAGCCGCCGACAAAGAGCAGCCAATCCCACGTCTCGCGCCAGCGCGTGCCTTCAACCTTGCTGCGATATTTGAATCCGGCCGGACGCAGGATCAGCGCGCAGAGCACCAACAATATGGCCAGATAGAAGCCGGAGAAGGAGACGGCATAGACGAGCGGCCAAGCGGCGAAGATCGCGCCGCCGCCGAGGATGAGCCAAACCTGATTGCCTTCCCAACCCGGGCCGACCGTGTTGATGACGACACGGCGTTCGCCGTCGGTCTTGGCGACGAAGGGCAGCAATATGCCGGTGCCGAGATCGAAACCGTCCATGATCGCAAAGCCGATCAGAAGGACGCCGAGCAGCAGCCACCAAATGACGCGCAG
>JAATGI010000002.1 GCA_015654725.1 Rhodospirillales bacterium | reverse complement strand
GCCTCGCCGGCCTCGCCGCGTCGCTGCGCCTCGCCGATTCGGGCATCGCCGTCATTCTGCACGAGGCGGCGCCCCAAGCCGGCGGGCGCTGCCGCTCTTATGCCGACGCCACCCTCGGCCTGCGCATCGATAACGGCAATCACATGCTGGTCGCCGGCAATCATGCGGCGCTGGCCTATATCGACGCGATCGGCGCCCGCGCGGCGCTGACCGAAACCGAAGAGCCGCGTTACGCCTTTCTCGATGTGGCGAGCGGCCAGCGCTGGAATTTTCGCCCCAATCGCGGCCGGGTGCCGTGGTGGATGTTCAGCGCCGGGCGGCGCATTCCCGGCATCGCCCCCTGGGACTATGCCCGCGCGGCGAATCTCCTGCGCGCGACGCCCGAGCAAACCGTGACCGATGTGCTGGCGCCGGACACCGCGATTTTCCGCCGGCTGTGGCGGCCCTTGGCGACGGCGGCGCTCAACACCGAGCCGGAGCATGCCTCGGCGCGATTGCTGGCGCGGGTGTTGCGCGAGACCTTCGGCGCCGGCGGCGTGGCGTGCGCGCCGGTGGTGCTGAAGGACGGCCTCTCCGAGACCTTGATCGATCCGGCGCTGGCGAAGCTCAAGAGCCGGGGCGCCGTCATCCGCTTCGGCTCGCGGCTGCGCGCGGTCGAGACCGAGGGCGATCGCGTCTCCTGGCTGGGTTTCGAGAATGGCGACGAATATCTCGGGCCGGAGGAAGCGGCGGTGCTGGCGGTGCCGGCGCCGGTGGCGCCGCGGGTGCTGCCGGGGCTCGAGGCGCCGGACGAATTCCGCGCCATCCTCAACGCCCATTTCCGCTATGCGGCGCCTGCCGACACGCCGTGGTTCGTGGGGCTGATCGGCGGCACGGCGGAATGGGTCTATCGCAAGGCCGAGGTGCTGTCGGTGACGATCAGCGCCGCCGACCGATTCATGGACCAGGACGCCGAGGAATTGGCGCCGCTGCTGTGGTCCGATATCCGCCGCGCCTACGACCTCGGCGCCGCGCCGATGCCGGCCTGGCAGATCGTGAAGGAGCGCCGCGCCACCATTGCCGCGACGCCGGCGCAAGAACGCCGCCGGCCGGGGGCCGCGACCCGCTGGCGCAACCTAGCTCTAGCGGGGGATTGGACCGCGACCGGCCTTCCCGCCACCATCGAAGGCGCGATCCGCTCGGGCAACGCGGCGGCGGCGAGATTGGTCGAAGGCGAGATTATCTCTGCCCCAACTCCTCTCCGCCCCTTGGGGCGGAGAGGAATAGAATGAGTGTGGGACGACGGTTCCGCCCGAATGGCGGTACCAAAATCGAAGGTCGTGAGCATGACCGGAAGAGACACCGAATATTCGCGCGATACACGCCGAGACCGGCAGCAGGATCGCGATCAGCTGGAAAGGCGGGGCCGAAAGCGTCGTCGATCTCTCGGCCTTTCTCAAGGAATACGCCGTGTTCGCGCCGTTGCGCAAAAACGCCGCCGCGTTCGCCAAGGTGAAGGTCGGCGATTGGGGCTGGTGCGCGCATTGGTCGGACGAGATGGAGATTTCTGCCGACACGCTGTGGCGGCTCGCGCTCGAACAAGGCGGCGCGCGGCAACACAGCGCCGACATGGCCCAAACCGGAAAACGGCTGTAGAATAGGGCGGTGAAAAGATACGACGCCATCGCCGCGCTGAAAGAGCAGGCCGAGGCCGTGAAGGCGCTTGGGGCGACGAGGCTATATCTATTCGGATCGACGGTTCGGGGCGATGCCGCCGCGCCGAACGATCTTGATCTCTTCATCGATTACGATCCCGACGGCCGCTTTTCCCTGGTCGAGTTGGTCGGCATCAAGCAGCTCCTTGAACGCCGTCTCGGCGTCACGGTCGATTTGACGACGCGGGATAGTTTGGACCCGCTGCTGAGAGCTCGGATCGAGGCGTCGGCCGAACGAATCTTCTGATGGAACGGCTGGTCCGTCCGGCGCTCAGGGCCATGCTGGAGGCGATCGAGGGAATCGAAAACGCCACGCGTGGAAAGACTCTCGACGACTATGCCGCCGACTGGCTGCTCCGCCACGGCGTTCAGCGCGGTATCGAGATCGTTTCCGAAGCCGCCCGCCGCATTCCCCCGGAACTTCAAGGGACCCAGCCGCATGTCCCTTGGACTCAGATCATGGGTATCGGCAACGTGCTGCGCCACGAATATCATCGGATTTCCGATCCCGTGATCTGGAACGTCGTGACGCAATACCTACCGTCGCTAAAAGCCGCCGTGTCGGCGATTGACAAGGACTTGGATGAAGGCTGATTGATCCAATGCCGCCCAATCCTTCATCCGTTGAAGAATAACATCCATCGTCTTGGCCCGCTTTAGGCGGGCCATCCACGATTTTCCGGGGCAACTTATTCGTGGGTGCCCCGGCCAAGCCGGGGCAAGACGATTTTGGAGAGTCCGGGGGAGTGGTGAGTCCATTTTCATCAAGCCTCCCGGTGCCGAAAACCCCTTGAGCCGGGGGGCGGCAGCCGACACACTCGGGGCGCCATGACGAATGTCGCCATCGCGGATCGAGTCGAGCGTGGGGATAACGCGCTGGAAAGCGCGGTCGAGCGCGCGGCCGCGGCGCTGCTCGCGCTGCAAAAGCCCGACGGGCATTGGGTGTTCGAGCTCGAGGCCGACGCCACCATCCCGGCCGACTATATCCTGCTCCAGCATTATCTCGGCGAGGTCGATGACGCCGAGCAGGAGGCGCTCACCCATTATCTGCGCTTGGTCCAAGGCGCGCATGGCGGCTGGCCGCTGTTCCATGGCGGGGCGCTCGATCTCTCCGCCAGCGTGAAGGCCTATTTCGCCTTGAAGGCGGCGGGCGATTCGATCGAGGCGCCGCACATGCTGCGGGCGCGCGCGGCGATTCTCGAAGCGGGCGGCGCGGCCAAGGCCAGCGTCTTCGCCCGCGTGCTGCTGGCGCTGTTCGGCGAGGTGTCGTGGGACGCGGTGCCGGTGATGCCGGTCGAGATCATGCTGCTGCCACGCTGGTTTCCGTTCCATCTCGCCAAGGTGTCCTACTGGTCGCGCACGGTCATCGTTCCGCTGCTGGTGCTGATGGCGAAAAAGCCGCGGGCGAAGAATCCGCGCGGCATTCACATCCCCGAATTGTTCACGCCGGGAACGCAGATCGAGCCGCCACGCAGCCACGGCTCGATCTGGGCCAATCTGTTCAACGGCCTCGACGACGTGCTGCGGCGTTTCGAGACGCGCATGCCGGCGAAAAGCCGCGCGCGAGCGACCGAGAAGGCCGTGGCCTGGGTTGTCGAGCGGCTCAACGGCGAGGATGGTCTCGGCGGGATTTTTCCGGCGATGGCCAACGCCGTGATGATGTTCGAGTGCCTGGGCTATACAAAGGACGATCCGCGTCTGGTCACCGCCAAGCGCGCGATCCACAAGCTGCTGGCGATGAAGCCCGGCCGCGCCTATTGCCAGCCTTGCGTATCGCCGGTGTGGGACACCGGCCTCGCGGCGCTGGCGCTGATGGAGGCGGGCGGCGACGGCGCGAACGCCGCGGTGGGCCGGTCGCTCGATTGGCTGGCCGAGCGGCAGATTCTCGATGTCGCCGGCGATTGGGCGACATGGCGGCCCAAGCTCAGACCGGGCGGCTGGGCGTTCCAATACGCCAACCCGCACTATCCCGATGTCGACGACACCGCGGTGGTGGCGATGGCGCTGCACCGCTTCGACGCGCCGCGGTATCGCGAACCGATCGCCCGCGGCATCGAATGGATCGCGGGCATGCAAAGCCGCAAGGGCGGCTGGGGCGCGTTCGACGCCGACAATAATTATTCCTACCTCAACTACATTCCCTTCGCCGATCATGGCGCGTTGCTCGACCCGCCGACCGCGGATGTGTCGGCGCGCTGCGTCAGCTTGCTGGCGCAGGCGGAAGCCGGCGAACGCGCGCTGAAGCACGGCCTCGATTACCTGCTGCGCGAGCAGGAAGCGGACGGTTCCTGGTTCGGGCGCTGGGGCACCAATTACCTTTACGGCACCTGGTCGGCGCTGTGCGCGCTGCGGCGCGCGGGCATGGACAAGGACACGGCGCCGGTGCGGCGCGCGGCGGCGTGGTTGGTCGCGAAGCAGCGCGAGGATGGCGGCTGGGGCGAGGACGGCGCGTCCTATTGGAACAGCGCGCCGCGCGGCGAGGGCAAAGAGAGCACCGCGTCGCAAACCGCCTGGGCGGTGCTGGGGCTGATGGCGGCGGGCGAGGGCGAGCATCCCGCGGTCGCGCGCGGCATCGCCTATCTCCTGGCGACGCAGCAGCCGCATGGCCTTTGGGACGAGGAGTGGTACACGGCGGTGGGATTCCCGCGCGTGTTTTATCTGCGCTATCACGGCTATCGCGCCTATTTCCCGCTCTGGGCCTTGGCGCGGTATCGCAATTTCCGGCGCGGCGCTGCGGGCCAAGCCTGGGGGATGTGACGCTATTATTCCCGCTTGGAGGCAGGCCGGCACCGCGCTAATAATGATGGCGGAAGTGGGGCAATGACGACCATCGTTGTGACCGGTCTCGAGGCCGAAGCTAGAATCGCCCGGCGGGCGGGCCTTCGCGCGATCGTCGCCAATGGCACGCCCGGGCGCCGCGTTGCCGCCATCGCGCAAGCGATCGCCGAGGGCGCTACCGGCCTCATCAGTTTCGGCATTGCGGGCGGGCTTGACCCAAGACTGGCACCCGGCACCGTGTTGCTCCCCGGAACCGTGCATACCGAGGCCGGCGAGGCCTATGACACCGACGCGCCATGGCGCCGCCGGTTGATGTCGCATATTCCTGGCGCAATCTCGGGCGCGATCTATGGCGCCGAGACGGTGGTGGCGCGGGTGGCGGAAAAGAAATCGCTGTTCGACCGCACCAAAGCGATCGCGGTCGATCTCGAAAGCGCCGCGGTGGCGCGCGCGGCGGCGCAAGCCGGGATTCCCTTCATCGTATTGCGCTCCATCGCCGACCCGGCGCATCGGAATTTGCCGCAAGCGGCGGTGTTGGGCCTGACCGGCGAGGGCAAGGTCGCCTATGGCGCCGTGTTCGGCCATCTGGCGCGCCGGCCGCACCAATTCCCGGGGCTTTTGTTCGTGGCGCTGGACGCAAGGCGCGCGCTTGCCGCCATCCATGCCATCGCCGAACCGGCCGAGGGCTTCCATGCCGTGCCCCTCGTCACGGCGGGCGCCGCGTCTTAATTTCGGTTAGGGTATCGCCGCCCCCTTGATGGGGGAGGTCGTGAGCAGCCTCAGGCTGCGAGCGGGTGGGGGTGATCTCGACACACCATCACCCCCACCCGAAATGCCTCCCCCGGAACAAGTCCGGGGTCGGCATTTCCACCCTCCCCCATCAAGGGGGAGGGATTAAACTGCCGGCATCCGCCCTAGAACAATTCCTCCATGACCGAGACCAACACCGCCGATTTCGCCGTGAGCCGGACCGAGCTACGCATGGTCTATGCCGGGCTGATGATGGTGATCGGCCTCGGCGCGCTCGACCAGAGCATCGTCGCGACCGCGCTGCCGCGCATTGTCGGCGATTTGGGCGGCATCACCCGGCTCTCTTGGGTGGTCACGGCCTATGTCTTGACCTCGACCGCGACCATGCCGCTCTACGGCAAGCTCAGCGACCAGTATGGCCGCAAGTTGATGCTCTATATCGCGATCGGCGTGTTCCTGCTCGGCTCGGCCTTGAGCGGCCTCGCGCAGGACATGACGCAGCTCATTCTCTATCGCGCGATCCAGGGGCTCGGCGCGGGCGGATTCCTGCCGCTGGCGCAGATCACCATCGGCGACATGGTGTCGATGCGGCGGCGCGGGCGCTATCAGGGCCTGTTCGCCTCGATCTTCGCGGCGAGCGCGGTGGCGGGGCCGGTGCTGGGCGGCGTCATCACCGATGTCTTGTCCTGGCACTGGATTTTCTACGTCAACATCCCGTTCGGCGGCGCGGCGCTCGCCATGATCGCGATCGCCTTGAAGCGGCCGCAACAGAAGCGCGGCCGCGCCATCGATTATGCCGGCGCCCTCCTGCTGACCGGCGGCACCACGCTGGTGCTGCTGGGCTTGAGCCTCGGCGGCAACGCCTATGATTGGCAGTCGCCGGAGATTATCGGCTGCGCGCTCGGCGCGGTGATCGCGGCCGGGCTGTTCATCGTGCGCGAGCGCCTGGCGCCCGAGCCGATTCTGCCGCTGCATCTCTTCGCCAACCGCGTCTTCGTCATCGCCTGCTCGGTGATGGCGCTTACTTTCATGGCGATGATGGGCGCCGGCACGTTCTTCCCGGTGTTCTTCCAGCTCGTGCTCGGTGTGGCGCCGTCGCATTCGGGTCTGCTCTCCGGCCCGTTCATGCTCGGCATCGTGGTCTCGTCCTCGATCGGCGGCCGCCTGGTGTCGCGCTCCGGCCGCTACAAGCCGTTTCAGCTCGTCGGCGTCAGCGCCGCCACGCTCGCCTTCATCGCCTTGACCTTGGGCGCGCAGCTCGGCGGCGGCATCCTGGCGATCGAGCCGGCGCTGATCGTGCTCGGGCTTGGCCTCGGCCTGGTCACGCCGAACATGACCATCGCGGTGCAGAACGCGTTGGAGCGCGAGGATATGGGCGTCGGCACCGCCTCGGCGGCGTTTTTCCGCTCGCTCGGCGGCGTGGTCGGGGTCGCGATCTCGGGCGCGATCGTGTCGTCGCAATTGCGCGCGCAACTGGCGCTGGGCGGCAACGGCGAGATCGGCGGCGCGCTCAAGGGCGGCTTGCAGCAATTGACCGCGCTCTCCGGCCCGGCGCACGAGGCCGCGGTCGCGATCTATCGCCACGCCCTCGCCCTGACCTTCATGGCCGATGCGTTCGTCGCGGCCGCGGCGCTCGGATTGCTATTCATGCTGCCGGAATTGCCGCTCAGGACCTTCCGCGGCCAGCCGGCGCGCCAGGAGGAGCAGAAAAAAGCGGCCGAGTAGGGCCGCGTCCTATACGCCATCCGCGCGATTGAGCAGCCACCCAAACAAGACGGTCGCCGTCGCGCCCCCCGCCAATTCGGCGAGGATGAATCCGGGCACATGCCCCGGCTGGATGCCGGCGAAGGTGTCGGTCAGCGATCGGGCGAAGGTAACGGTCGGATTGGCGAAGGATGTCGAGGACGTGAACCAGTAGGCGCCGACGATGTAGGCGGCGACGGCGTAAGGCACCGCGGCCGGCCCGCGCCGGCTACCGCTGAGAACGAGGCCGAGCAAGCCGAAGGTGGCGACGAACTCGCCCACCCATTCGCCGAAACTCCCGCGCGCGCGGGCCGAGGCTTGCAGGATCGGCAGGCCGAACATCAGATGCGCGAGCCAGACGCCGACCACCGCGCCGGCGACCTGCGCCGCGATGTAAGCGGCGGCGGCGCGGTAGCCCAGTTCGCCCCGGCTGGCGAAGGCGAGCGTCACGACCGGGTTGAAATGCGCGCCCGAAATGGGGCCGAAGGTGACGATCAAGGCCATAAGCGCGCCGCCCGTGGCGAGCGCGTTCGCGAGCAACGCAATGGCGGCATTTCCGCCCGCGAGCCGCTCGGCCATGATGCCCGAGCCGACCACGGCGGCGAGCAAAAGGGCGGTGCCGATGGCTTCGGCGACGACGGCTTTCATCGTGGCGGACATGGGCGTCAATCGCCGCTTTCGGCCTTGCCGATCTCGTCGAGCCGTTTTTTCAGCGCCAGCTTGTCGAGCCGCGCCAGCGGCAGGCTGACAAAAATCGAAATGCGGTTGTTGAGCTGGCGATAGGCCTCGGAAAAGGCGAGGGCGATCTCGGCTTCGTTCCCGGCCACTGCGGCCGGATCGGGCACGCCCCAATGCGCGGTCATCGGCTGGCCCGGCCAGATCGGGCAGACTTCCCGCGCCGCCTGGTCGCAGACCGTGAACACGAAATCGAGATGCGGCGCCTCGGGCCGCGCGAACTCGTCCCAACTCTTGCTGCGGAATTCCGCCGTCGAATAATTGAGGCGCTTGAGCAGCTCGATCGTGCGCGGCAGGACGCGGCCTTTCGGATGGCTGCCGGCCGAATACGCCTTGAAACGTCCGGCCCCGGCGCGATTCAGGATCGCCTCGGCCATGATCGAACGCGCCGAATTGCCGGTGCAGAGGAACAGCCCGTTGTAGATCGGCTCGGCCATTACGCGGTTTTCTGTTGCGGTCGGGACGCGGCGCCGGTCCTGGCCGGCTGGCACGCCGGGCCGCACATCGCGGCGCCACCGCCGCAGCAATTTTCGGTGAGGTAGGCGACCAACCCGTTCATCGCGGCGAAGTCGGCGGCATAGAACAGTTGCCGGCTCAAGCGGCGTTGCGTCACCAGGCGCGCCTGCATGAGCTGTTGCAGATGGAAAGTCAGCGAGGACGGCGGAATGCCGAGCCTGCCGGCGATCACGCCGGCAGGCAGGCCGTCCGGCCCGCGTTGCACCAGGAGACGGAACGCCTCAAGTCGGGTCTCGTGCGCGAGCGCCCCGAGCGCGGCGATGGTTTGCTTGGCGGTCATGGCAACCTTTCGATATTTCGATAAGCATCAAAATATTAAGGATGGCCACCGCGAGTCAACGATATTTCGAGAAATATCGAAATTTTAGGTCGGGTGCTTGGCTAAAGGGCTAGAGTCTGATCCACTTGAATTGAAACACCTCATCCGTCGCCCCGGCGTAATCCCCCGGTTAAGCCGGGGGAGGGGTCCAGGGCTACCGCTCGTCGCTTACCCTGGGTCCCTGCTTTCGCAGGGACGACGAAAAAAGATTGATTCCATGTGGCTGAATCGGACTCTAACCCGCCAGGATGCCGACGGGGTGTCGCCGTTCGCCTATCTCAGGAATGAACGCGAGGTCCAGAACGATTTGAAACCATCGACGTGCAGCCGAATTAGAATGGGGCCCTCGATTTCATCGACGACAAAAGTTGTCCCTCTGTCGAAGGCGTGGCAGCCAAGAGCGCGAGCGGCTTCGTCCTCGTCGGCACCCGGTTTACCCGCTTGGCGGATGATCTTGAGGAAACCTTCTTGATCGGGACAGCCCAGGACGATGTTCGGCGACGTGACCTGATCGCCCACGTCAAGATCATCGATCGGATCGGCGAAGAGGGGAGTGAGCAGCGCACTGCCAAAAAAAAAGAGCGCGGCAACAGCGAGCAGCGGCGATCCCCGCATTACCCCCACCCTCCTGAAATGTCGCTCGCATGCTCGCGCCATTTCTACCTCCCCTCAAGGGGGGAGGGGCATTCCGTCTTAATCCGTGAGTTCTTTTACTCCGCCGCGGTCGGGCGGGCGGCGGCGGCGTGGCGCTCGCGCTCGAGGCGCTCGGTCATTTCCTGGACATGGCGCGAGAACACATATTCGGCCGGGCGTTGCTTATCGAGCGGAATTTCGGGCGCCATCGGGCCGTCGGTGCGCGGCCCGCGCAGCTTGACCATCAGCGCTTTCAAGGGATGGCGCACGGCATCGTCGGCCGCGGTCGGCTCATAGCCGCAATGCACCATGCAATCGGCGCATTTCTCGTAATTGCCGGTGCCGTATTTGTCCCATTCGGTGGTCGCCATCAGCTCCTTGAAGCTCTTGGCGTAGCCTTCGCCGAGCAGGTAACACGGTCGCTGCCAGCCGAACACGTTGCGGGTCGGATTGCCCCAGGGCGTGCAGTGATATTCCTGGTTGCCGGCGAGGAAATCGAAGAACAGCGCCGACTGGCTGAATTTCCAGCTCTTGCCCTTGCCGCGCTTGAACACCTCGCGGAACAGCTGCTTCGTCTTTTGCCGCGACAGGAAATGCTGCTGGTCGGGCGCGCGCTCATAGGCATAGCCCGGCGAGATGGTGATGCCATCAATGTCTAGCTCGTCCGTGGCGTAATCGAGAAACGCGGCGATGCGGTCGGGATCGAGTCCGTCGAACAGCGTGGCGTTGACATTGACGCGAAGGCCCTTGGCCTTGGCCGCCCTGACCGCCGCTACCGCGCGCTTGAACACGCCTTCCTGGCTCACGGCATGATCGTGCTCGGCTTCGAGCCCGTCGAGATGGACGGAGAAGGTGAGATAGGGCGAGGGCTTGAACAGATCGAGCTTCTTTTCCAACAACAGCGCGTTGGTGCAGAGATAGACGAATTTCTTGCGCGCGACGATGCCGGCCACGATCTCGCCGATCTCGCGATGCAGCAGCGGCTCGCCGCCGGGGATCGAGACCACCGGCGCGCCGCATTCATCGACCGCTTCGAGACATTCCGCGACCGACAGGCGCTGATTGAGGATGGAGTCGGGATAATCGATCTTGCCGCAGCCGGCGCAGGCGAGGTTGCAGCGGAACAGCGGCTCCAGCATAAGCACCAAGGGATAGCGCTCGACGCCCTTGAGGCGCTGAGTCATGACGTAAGCGCCGACGCGTATTACCTGATGTAGCGGTACGCCCAATTCACTCTCTCCACTGGCGATTTTTGGCGATTTTCCCTCGCCCTCAGGGCAAGATAGGGCTGGCTTCAGGCCTCTGCAAGCTCCGACGGCATGCGGAAACGGACGTTCTCGGTGATGCCGGGCAGCATTTCGAGCCGGATCTCGCCGAACGCCTTGAGCCGGTCGATCAGTTGCTGGACCAGTTCCTCCGGTGCCGAGGCGCCGGCGGTGATGCCGACCGACTCGACGCCGTCGAGCCATTCCGGCTTCAGCGAGTCGGCGTCGGCGATGAGATAGGCGGCGATGCCCTGCTCGGTCGCGATCTCGCGCAAGCGGTTGGAGTTGGAGCTGTTGGCCGCCCCCACCACCAGCACGATTTCCACCATCTGCGCCAGCTCGCGCACGGCGCGTTGGCGATTCTGGGTGGCATAGCAAATATCCTTGGTGTCGGGGCCGACAATGTCGGGAAAGCGCGCCCGTAACGCCTCGATCACCGCCTTGGTGTCATCGACGCTGAGCGTGGTCTGGGTGATATAGGCGAGCTTCGACGGGTCCGCGACCTTAAGCCGCGCCACTTCGGCGGCGGTGGAAATGAGATGCACCTTGCCGGTGATCCGGCCCATCGTGCCCTCGATCTCGGGATGGCCGGCATGGCCGATCAGCACGGTCTCGCGGCCCTGATTGGCATAGCGCTGGCCCTCGTTATGGACCTTCGAGACCAAGGGGCAGGTGGCGTCGATCACCGGCAAGCGCCGGGTCGCGGCCTCGTCCTCGACCGCGCTGGAGACGCCGTGGGCGCTGAAAATGGTGACGCTGCCGGGCGGGATTTCGGCCAGTTCGTCGACGAACACCGCGCCCTTGGCGCGAAGCCGCTCGACCACATGCCGGTTATGGACGATCTCGTGCCGGACATAGATCGGCGGGCCATATTTCTCGATCGCCTTCTCGACGATCTCGATGGCGCGCTCGACGCCGGCGCAAAAGCCGCGTGGCTGGGCCAAAACGACCCGAATCATGATTCTGCTCCTTGTGGGCGAATTCGATTATACAACGAATCGAAGGTCTCGAAAGGCGGCCATTTCCGGCCCTAGGTTTGCCATTTTCGTGCATCTATGATTACGTGTTGAGCGGGGGCCCTCATTCATGAGGAAAAACATGGCGGAAGCCTCTACAAAAACGGGTGTCGCGGGGTCGGATCGGTCGGAAGCGCGTTTTGTGAACAGCCAGACGCCCTTATTGGACAAGATCGAGTTCCCGGCGGATCTGCGCCGGCTCAAGGAAAACGAGCTGCGCCAGGTCGCGGATGAACTGCGCGTGGAGGTCATCAACGCCGTATCGGTCACGGGCGGCCATCTCGGCGCCGGCCTCGGCGTCGTCGAACTCACGGTCGCGCTGCATTATGTCTTCGATACCCCCAGCGACCGGCTGGTATGGGATGTGGGCCATCAGGCCTATCCTCATAAGGTCCTGACCGGGCGCCGCGACCGGATTCGCACCCTGCGCCAGGGCGGCGGCCTTTCCGGCTTCACCAAGCGGTCGGAAAGCGAATACGACCCGTTCGGCGCCGCCCACAGCTCGACCTCGATCAGCGCCGCCTTGGGCATGGCGGTGGCGCGCGACTTCCAAGGGAAGCGCAATCACGTCGTCGCCGTGATCGGCG
>JAATGI010000038.1 GCA_015654725.1 Rhodospirillales bacterium | reverse complement strand
CGTTCGCCGATCTCGGCGAGAAAGAATTAAAGAATATCGCCCGGCCGGTAAGGATGTATGCGATCGCGCCGCAAAACATTTCTCCGAACGCCGGAGTCCATAGGGCCGACGCTCCGCCCGTGACCGCCCCCCTCCCAACCTCCCCCCGCTCGCGGGGGGAGGAGAAGCAGCGCGAAGCGCCGCGCGGTGGGGGGCTTACGGCGGAGCAAGGCCCGCCGCGCTTGAGCATCGTCGTCCTCCCCTTCGCCAATATCGGCGGCGATCCGGAGCAGGAATATTTCGTCGACGGCGTGACCGAGAGCCTGACGACGGACCTATCGCGCATCAGCGGTTCGTTCGTGATCGCGCGCAACACGGCCTTTACCTATAAGGGCAAGCCGTTCGATGTGAAGCAAATCGGGCGCGACTTGAACGTGCGCTATGTGCTCGAAGGCTCGGCGCAGCGCGGCGGCAACCGGCTTCGCGTCAATGTGCAGCTCATCGACACGGAGAGCGGCACTCATCTCTGGGCCGAGCGTTTCGACAAACCGATGGCCGATCTCTTTGACATGCAGGACGAGATCGTCGCGCGGCTCGCCAATCAGCTCGATCACGAGCTTGTGGTCGCCGAAACCCGGCGCAACGAAAGTCTGCAGGCGCATCAATTGAGTTCGCTCGATCTCGCGATGCGCGGCTGGTCGTTGCTGCACGAATACACCGTGGAACGCGGACGCCAGGCGCGGCCATGGTTCGAGGCCGCCCTGCGATTGGATGAGCGCAATGTCGGCGCGCTGATCGGCGTGGCGGAGTGCCTCGTCCTGCCGGTCCTTCTGTCGGCGTCCGACAGCCGCGACGCCGACATCGAAGCGGCGGAGGCAACGATCGCCAAGGCACTGCTGATCGCGCCGAACACCGCGCGGCTGCATTTCGTCAACGGCATGTTGATGAGCGCGAAGGGCGCACCGGCCGAGGAATTGCGCGAGCAGGGGATCGCGGTGCAGCTTGATCGCAATCTCGCCATCGCGCGCGTCCGTGGCGGCGGCGCCCTGGTCGCGCTCGGGCGCGCCGAGGAGGTCGCCAGTCTCGTCGCCGAGGCGATGCGTTTGAGCCCGCGCGATTCACGCTTGAACGTGTTCTATCTCTCGCTCGGCATCGCGGATTTAGCCCAGGGCAAGCTCGACAAGGCGGCGGAGCATTTGCGCAAGTCCGTGGAGCTCAATCGCAATCACTCGCCGGCCTATTTCTATCTTGCGGCCGCGCTCGCCCTATCGGGAAACCACGCCGAGGCCCGCGCCGCTTGCGCGACCGGCCTCAAAATTCAACCGAACTTCACCCTCGCCAGGGCGCGATCCGTCGGGCTCGGCTTCAAACCGACCGCCGCCGCGCAATTCGACCGCATCTTTGACGGCATGCGCATCGCCGGATTGCCGGAAGGCGAATGACGGAGGACGGAAACTAATCTGTCGTCGGTCGTCCGCCGTCCGTCGTCAGATAGTGCACGCTGAACAGCTGCTCCGCGTCGGTCCAGCAGGCGAGCGCGCGATAGCCCGCGTCGCGGGCGAGATTCTGGAAATCGCCGACCGTGTATTTCCAGGAATCCTCGGTATGGATGCCCTCGCCGGCGGCGAAGCGGAAGCTCCGCCCGGCGACCCGCACGGTCTGTTCCACCAAGCTCCTGATATGGATCGCGACGCGGCCCACCGCCGGATCGTATTTGGCGTGATGGGCGAAGCGCTCGATGACGAAGACGGCGTCGAGTTCGCGATTCATGCGCTCCAGCAGGTTCAGGGTGAAGGCGGCGGTGATTCCGGCCGCGTCGTTATAGGCGGCGTCGAGCCGGGCCTGGTCCTTTTTCAGATCGACGCCCACCAGCATGACGCCGCCCGCGCCGACCATGCGTCGGCAATTGGCGAGAAAGCGCTGCGCCTCGGTCGGGGTGAAATTGCCGATGCTGGAGCCGGGAAAGAAGGCGATGCCGCGCCCCGGCCCGCGCGTGACCTCGTACGGCAGCTCGATCGGCGCCAGGAAATCGGCGCAGATCGCGGCCACGCTCAGTTCCGGAAAATCGAGCGAGAGATCGTCGGTGGCGCGCAGCAGAATCTCGCGCGACACGTCGATCCCGACATAGGCGCGCGGCCGGTTGAGCGCGTGCAAGAGCAGCTTCACCTTGCGGCCGGCACCGCTGCCGAATTCGATCAGCTTGGCGTCGCGCCCGATCAGCGCGGCGATCTCGCCCGCGCGCTCGGCCAGAATGCCGAGCTCGGCGCGGGTCGGATAATATTCCGGCGTCTCGCAAATCGCCTCGAACAGGTCGGAGCCGCGTTCGTCATAGAGAAAACGGCATGGCACGCTTTTTCGCGGCCGCGACAAACCTTCGAGCACCGAGGCGCGAAAGCTTTCGAGTCGAGGGGCCAGATCGTGAAACGCGACCGCGCCGCCGAGCCTCATGCCGCGTCCTCCGCCAGCCTGATCCCGCCCACGCACCAGCGCGCGGCGGGCGGAAAGAAATTGCGATAGGTCGGGCGGGTGTGGCCCTCCGGCGTGATCGACGCGCCGCCGCGCAGCACCATCTGATTGCTCATGAACTTGCCGTTGTATTCGCCGACCGCGCCCGCCATGGGGCGAAAGCCGGGATAGGCGACATAAGGCGAGGCGGTCCATTGCCAGGCGGCGCCGGCGGTTTGGCACAAACCGTCGCCCGCCTCGCCCGCCGCGATTTCCCATTCGGCCTCGGTGGCAAGGCGCTTGCCCGCCCAGCGCGCATAGGCGTCGGCCTCGTAGTAACTCACATGGCAAACCGGGGCCGCCGGATCGAGCGGCGCGCGGCCCTTCAACGAAAACACCGACCAGCCCGGCCCGTCATGGCGCCAATAAAGCGGCGCGTCCCAGCCTTGGGCGTTAATCGTCGCCCAGCCGTCGGATAGCCACAGTTCCGGCCGGCGATAGCCGTCATCGCCAATGAAGGCGAGATATTCGCCGTTAGTGACGAGGCGCGCGGCGAGCCGGAACGGCTCCAACCAGACGCGATGGCGCGGTCCTTCATTGTCGAAGGCGAAGCCGGTGCCGTCATGACCGATTTCGCGCAAGCCGCCCAAAAATCCGAGCCATTCGAGCGACGTTGCATCCGCCGCCGGCTCGGGCGCGTCGGCGCGATAGACCGGATCGAGCGAATTGCAGGAGAGCACATGCTTGATATCCATCAGGATCAATTCCTGATGCTGCTCCTCGTGATTGAGGCCAAGGTCGATCAGCGGTGCCGCCGCGCGCCAGGTCGCCTCGTCCGCCGTCGCGATCAGCCGCCGCATCGCGGCATCGACATGCGCGCGATACGCCGCGATCTCGGCGATGCCCGGCCGCGTCAGCATCCCGCGTTCGGGGCGCGGATGACGCGGCCCGACCGTTTCGTAATAGGAATTGAACAGGAAGCCGTAGGCCGGATCGAATTCGCGATAACCGGCAAGACGCGGCGTCAGCAGGAAGGTCTCGAAAAACCAGGTGACATGCGCGCGATGCCATTTGGTCGGGCTGACATCGGGCATGGACTGGACGGTCTGGTCCTCGGCCGAGAGCGGCGCCGCCAGCGCCTCGGTCGACGCCCGAACCGCGTCATAGCGCGCGGCCCAGGCTTCGCGCTCCGCCAAGGCCGGCCTCGCCGCCACCAGTCTCATTCTGCCTCCATCCTCCACGGTCTAGCCTAGCGTGAGTTGAGGAACGCGCGAAACCACAGAATTGTGACGCAGGCATGCGGCCGAACCAAGCGGAGCCGTACCGTTCCGGCGCGATGGCCGGCGGCGATACTGATGAAACGCGGCTTTTCTTTCAAGGTTCCCGGCCTCTATGCTGGCGGCCGGCGCAGCGCGGGGAGAACGGCATGGCATGGGAAACGATCTTGTTCGAGGCGAGCGACGGGGTCGGGCTGCTGACGCTCAACCGGCCCGACAAGCTCAACGCCCTCAACGACAAATTGCACGAAGACATCGCCGAGGCGCTGACGCTGGTGGAGCGCGACGACGCGATCCGCGCGCTGGTCGTCACCGGCGCGGGGCGCGGCTTCTGCTCCGGCGCCGACCTGAGTCAGCGTTTGGACAATCCGCGCCAGGGCGCGGGCGACGCGCTCGACAAGCATTATCATCCGCGCCTGCGCCGCTTGCGCGCGCTGAAGAAGCCGGTCATCGCGGCGGTCAACGGCCCGGCGGCGGGCGCGGGCATGAGCCTGGCGCTCGCTTGCGACATCGTGCTGGCGGCGCAATCCGCGACCTTCATTCAGGCCTTTACCCGCATCGCCCTGGTGCCCGACGCCGGCAGCACGTATTTCCTGCCGCGCCTGATCGGCACCGCGCGGGCCAAGGCCATGACCTTGCTGGCCGAGCAAGTGACCGCGGCGCAGGCCGAGGCCTGGGGCCTGATCTGGAAAGCCGTGCCGGACGAGCAGCTCATGCCCGAGGCGATGGCGATGGCGCGCCGGCTTGCGCACGGCCCGACGCTGGCCTTGGGTCTTACCAAGACCGCGATCGACGCCTCGCTGGGCAACGATCTCGACACCCAGTTGGCGCTTGAACGCGATTTCCAGAAGGAAGCGTCGCAAAGCCAGGATTTCCGCGAGGGCGTCGCTGCCTTCCTGCAAAAGCGCGCCGCCAAATTCACCGGCAAATAGGGCGTGCCATGACCGAACTAAAGCACGGCTTTGTCCATTCCAACGGCATCCGCATGCATTATGTCGAGCAGGGCGACGGCCCGCTCGTGGTGTTGTGCCATGGCTGGCCCGAGAGCTGGTATTCCTGGCGCCACCAAATTCCGGCGTTGGCCGGAGCCGGCTATCGCGTCGTCGCCCCCGACCAGCGCGGCTACGGGCGCAGCGACAGCCCGGAGGCGATTTCGGCCTATTCGATCGTCAACCTGGTCGGCGACATCGTCGGATTGGTGAAGGCGGTGGGCGCGAGCGAGGCGATTGTCGTCGGCCATGATTGGGGCGCCATCGTCGCGCAGCAATGCGCCCTGCTCCGCCCCGATCTATTCCGCGCGCTCGCGCTTCTGAGTGTTCCCGTCATCGCGCGCAAGCCGGTCCGTCCCGCCGCCGCCTTTCATCTCGCCACCCAGCAGATGCATTTCTATCAGGAATATTTTCAGGAACCGGGCCGGGTCGAGCGCGAGCTGGCCGAGGATGTGCGCGGCGCGTTGCTCGGGCTTTACCACGGCGCCTCGGGCGACGCGCCCGAAAACGAGTTCGCGGGCCGGTTCCCGAAACAGCTCCGCTTCATCGATGCTTTGCTGGCGCGCCGGCCCGACCGGCCGCCGGCCTGGCTGACCGAGGCCGATCTCGATTTCTATGCCGCCGAGTTTACCCGCGCTGGGTTTCGCGGCGGCATCAACTGGTATCGCAATATCGACCGCAATTGGGAGCTGACGCCGTTCCAGGACGGCGCGAAAATTCTTCAGCCCGCGATCTTCATCGCCGGCGAGCGCGACCTGGTGCTGAAAATGGCGGCCGAGGATGTCAAGGCGCTTGAGGCCAATATCCCGAAACTCACCGGCAAGCACATTCTTTCTGGCGCCGGCCATTGGGTGCAGCAAGAACGGCCCGGCGAGGTCAACGCGCTGCTGACCGCCTTCGCGAAAAACCTGTAGACGCTAGCTGCTTTTGAGATCGCTCTTCATCAAGAGACAGCCATCGATGCGCCAGACGCCATCGGCTTCGCGCTTCATGAAATAAAGCGCCTCGACCAGATTGCCGTCCGGCCCGGCCACCAGCACATGCTGAACCGGCGCGCCGTCGATTGTTTCGATGGCGCCGAAGATGACCTGGCTCGGCTTATAGACCGGCTGATAGCCGGTCTGCACCATGCGCATGAAGGTCTCGGCCGAGCCGAAGCGGCGCCGCAGCGCCTCGGTGGCGAAGCCGAAGGCGGCGTCGCCATCGTCGCGCCGGAACGCGGCGATCTGGCTCTCGATGGTCTGGCGGATGGCGGCGCGTTCGGCCGGCGCCACCGGCGCCGCCTCGTCGGCGAAGGCGGGCATAACGGCGACCAACCCGATAAGCGTGACGAACAGGCGCGAGATGCGGCGCATGGCGTCCCTCTCCGCGATGGCGCAAGATGGCGAATCAGCAGTATCACTGCCACGAATACGCCGCAACCGACGGCAAGGATGCAAATGTCGACCCCGCCGCAAGTGCGACGCGCCGACAAGGCGATGAGCGAGGAGCGCGCCCGCGAGGCGCTGGCGCGGGGCTATTCCGGCCGGCTCGCGACCGTCGGCGCCGATGGCTGGCCCTATTGTTTGCCGCTCTTGTATGTCTGGATGGGCGGCGAGATCTGGGTTCACAAAACCGCCGCGCGCGGCCATCTCAGGGCCAATGTCGAGCATGAAGCCCGCGTCTGTTTCGAACTCGACGAGCCGGGCGAGGTCTTCGCCTATGGCCGGTTCGAATGCGACAGTTCGATCGCCTATAGGAGCGTTGTTGCGTTCGGCCGCATTCGTATTGTCGAGGATCGCACCGAAAAGCAGAAATTCTGCGAGGCGCTATTGGAAAAATATCACCGGCCCGAATGGGAGCGGCCGGCGGCGCAACGGCCCAAGGGATTCTTCCCGCGCCTCGACATGATCACGGTCTATGCCATCGCGATCGAGCGCCTGACCGGCAAGGAAACCGCCCTGCCCG
>JAATGI010000134.1 GCA_015654725.1 Rhodospirillales bacterium | reverse complement strand
GGCGGCGAACAGCAACGCGTGGCGCTCGCCCGTGCCTTCGCGCCGCGGCGGGAACTGCTTCTGGCCGATGAGCCGACCGGCAATCTCGACAGCGCGACCGGCGAACAGGTGATCGAGCTGATGTTCCGGCTGCGCGCCGAGCGTGGCGCCACCCTGGTGCTGATCACGCACGATCCCGCCTTGGCCGCGCGTTGCGCGCGGATCGTGGCGATGGCCGACGGCAGGATCGCGTGAAATTGCCCTTGATTTGGGCGCTGCGCGAATTGCGCGGCGGCTTGCGCGGCTTTCGTATTTTCCTCGCTTGTCTCGCGCTTGGCGTCGGCGCCATCGCTTGCGTCGGCTCGATCGCGGCGTCGATCGAGGCCGGCCTTACCACCAATGCGAAGGCAATGCTGGGCGGGGATGTCGAGCTGCATCTCGTGCATCGCACCGCGACCGCCGACGAGCTGGCGTTTCTCGAAGCAAGCGGAACGGTGTCGCGGGTGGCGGAAATGCGCGCCATGGCGCGGAGCGAGGACGGCCAGCAGGTGAGTCTGATCGAGCTCCGGGGAATCGATGAAATTTACCCCCTTTTTGGCGCGGTAGGCCTCGATCCGCCTGGGAATCTGCGGTTTTTCCTCTCCCGAAGCGATGAAAAAAGCGACAAAAACGGCGTCGATACATCCTTCGGCGCCGTCGCCGCGCCGGATTTGATCGCGCGGCTGGGCCTCAAGCCCGGCGACCGGTTCCGCGTCGGCGACGCCCGTTTCATCCTCAACGCCGCGCTGACCGCCGAGCCCGACGCGGCCAGCGGCAGTTTCGCGCTCGGGCCTCATGTCATGATCGCGGCGGCCGCCCTCGAAGCGACCGGCCTCGTCCAGCCCGGCACGCTGATCGATTACAGCTATCGCGTCCGATTCAAGCCGGGCATCGACCGCGCGCGCTGGCTCGAAACATTGCGCGCGACATTTCCCGATGCCGGCTGGCGCATTCGCGAGCCGGGCGAGGCCGCGCCCAATCTGACGCGGCTTCTCGACCGGGTCAGCCTGTTCCTGACTCTGGTCGGCTTGATGGCGCTGCTGGTGGGCGGCGTCGGCGTCGCCAACGCGGTGCGCGCCTATCTCGGCGGCAAGCTCGCGACCATCGCCACCTTGAAGAGCCTGGGCGCGCCGCGCGCGACGATCTTCGCCACCTATCTCACGCAAATCCTGATCCTCGCCGCCGGCGGAATCGTATTGGGGCTTGCGGCCGGCGCGCTGATTCCGATCGTCGCCTTGCCCTATTTGCCGGAGGCGCTGGCGCCGCGGCGGCTCGGGATTTATCCGGCGCCCCTGGCGCTTGCCGCTTTGTACGGCCTGCTGGTCACGCTTGTCTTTTCGCTGTGGCCGATCGCCGCCGCTTGCGAGACCCAAGCGGCGTCGCTGTTCCGCGCCGCGATCGAGCCGCCTTCGGTACCGCCGCCGCGCCTCTACCGGCTCGCGACCATCCTGGTGGCGGCGTTGCTGGCGGCGCTGGTGATCGGGAGCGCGAACGACCGCGCCATCGCGGCGTGGTTCATTGTCGGCGCGATCCTGTCGCTGGCGGCGTTTCGCGGCCTGGCGCTACTCTTGATGCTGGTGGCGCGGCGTTTTCATCCGCGCGCGGCGATGCCGCGCTTGGCCCTCGCCAATCTTTACCGACGCGGCGCGCCGACGCCCGCGATCATCACCTCGCTCGGCCTCGGCCTCGCCGTCCTGGTCGCGATCGCGCTGATCGAGGCCAATCTCGGCCGCCTCATCGACGAGGATCTGCCCGAGCGCGCGCCGTCCTTCTTCTTCCTCGATCTTCAGCCCGACCAGAAGCCGGCGTTCGACAAGCTGCTGGCCACCACGCCCGGCGTCAGCGAAAGCGACGCCATGCCGAGCCTCAGGGGCCGCATCGTCAAGCTCAATGGCGTGCCGGCCGAACACGCGAAAGTCTCCGGCGATGCGCGCTGGACGTTGCAAAGCGAGCGCGGCCTGACCTATTCGTCCACACTGCCGCGCGGCTCGCGCATCGTCGCGGGACAATGGTGGCAGGATTATTCCGGCCCGCCGCTGGTCTCGATGGATGCCGGCATCGCGCGCGGGCTGGGCTTAAGGCTCGGCGACACCGTGACGGTCGATGTGCTGGGCCGTGAGATGACGGCGCGGCTCGCGAGCCTGCGCGCCATCGATTGGGGTTCGCTCGGCATCAATTTCGTCATGATCTTTTCGCCGGGTTCGCTCGACGGCGTGCCGCAGACCTATATCGTGACCGCGCGCGCGACGCCCGGGGCCGAGTTGACATTGGAGCGCGCGGTGGCGGCGCAATTCCCGAGCGTCTCGGCAATCCCGGTGCGCGATGTCCTGGCGCAACTCGGCGCGGTCGTCGCCGCCATCGCGATCGCCCTGCGCGCGACCGCCGCCTTGGCGCTGATCGCCGGCATATTGGTCTTGGCCGGCGCGGTCGCGGCCGGACGGCGGCGGCGGATTTACGAAGCGGTGCTGCTCAAGGTCCTCGGCGCCACGCGCAGCGCGCTGACGCGCTTGTTCCTGATCGAGTTCGCGGTGCTGGGATTTGCCACCGCCTTGATCGCGCTCGGCATCGGCACACTGGCGGCTTATTTCGTGCTGGAAGACGGCATGGGCGCGGGCTTTGTCTTCGCGCCGGGCGTGGCCTTGGCGACCGCGATCCTCGGCGTCATCGTGACGTCGCTGATCGGTTATGCCGGAACCTGGAACGCGCTCGGCGCCCGCCCGGCGAGATATTTGGCGAATGAGTAGGTAAAGCTCGGAATTATATCTGTCTTAGAGTCTGGCCTCGATTGGCTGATCGCCATGCCGACGAAAGTCGGCATCCATCGCCGCGCGTCCGCGCGGCACATGACTCTTATGGCTCGCGGACGCTCGCCCGATGGATTCCGGCTTCCGCCGGAATGGCGACGAAAGTCGTTCGTCAAACATACGCCTTGGCCGGAGAAATAAAAATTCGTGGGTGGCCCGGCCAAGCCGGGCCAAGGCGAAGTTATTTTAGGCCAACACTCTCTTGGCTCGCATCCAAATGCGCGAACGAGCCAACGCTGCTATCCTTCGATCATGAACCATCAACTCACAGGCCGCGTCGCCATCGTCACCGGCGGCGGACGCGGACTCGGGCGCGCCATGGTGCTTGGGCTGGCGCAAGCCGGCGCTCATGTGATCGCGACAGCGGCACGGGAGCGCGCCGAGCTCGACGCCGTGGCACGAGAGGCGCAGGTCAGCAACGGCGAGGCGCGCGTGGTTCCCGTCCTTGCCGACGTGACCCAGGAGGAAGATTGCGCCCGAGCGGTTGAAGCGGCGGTCGAACGCTTCGGGCGCCTCGATATTCTCGTGAACAATGCCGGGCGCGGCATGAAGTATGTCAGCGGCGCGTTCATGACCGAGCCGACAAAATTTTGGCAGGTCGCACCGCAGACCTGGCGCATGGTGATCGACACCAACGTCAACGGCCCCTTCCTGATGGCGCGGCGCGCGGTGCCGGCGATGCTGAAAGCCGGCTGGGGACGGATCGTCAATGTCTCGATGAATCACGAGACCATGCGGCGGCGCGGCTTCTCGCCCTATGGCCCGTCCAAGGCCGCGCTCGAATCGGAAACCGTCATCTGGGCGCAGGACCTCGCCGGC
>JAATGI010000303.1 GCA_015654725.1 Rhodospirillales bacterium | reverse complement strand
CGGCATCGATGAGCCGCCCGGAATCACCGCCAGCAGATTGTCCCAGCCGCCGCGCACGCCGCCGGCATAGGTTTCAATCAACTCGCGGAGCGGAATACTCATCGCCTCTTCGACGTTGCACGGCTTGTTCACATGGCCCGAGATGCAGAACACCTTGGTGCCTTCGTTCTTCGGCCGGCCGAAGCTCGCGAACC
Source organism: Rhodospirillales bacterium (assembly GCA_015654725.1). Taxonomy (GTDB): domain Bacteria; phylum Pseudomonadota; class Alphaproteobacteria; order ATCC43930; family CGMCC-115725; genus JAATGI01. Next base: position 2,304 of record JAATGI010000303.1, on the reverse strand, counting down.
ACGGCGCGCCGCGCCGCAGGATGGTCGGCACCACCGCCAGCGTCTCGACATTGTTGACGGTCGAGGGGCAGCCATAGAGTCCGATGCCGGCCGGATACGGCGGCTTGAGGCGCGGCTTGCCGGGCTTGCCTTCAAGGCTTTCCAGCAAGCCCATTTCCTCGCCGCAGATATAGGCGCCGGCGCCGCGATGAAGATAGAGCTCGAAATCGTAGCCCGAGCCGCAGGCGTTCTTGCCGATGAGGCCGGCCTCGTAAGCCTGCTCGATCGCGGCCTGAAGATTCAGCGCCTCGTTATAGAACTCGCCGCGGATATAGATGTAGCCGGCGCTGGCGCCCATCGCCGCGCCGGCGAGCAGACAGCCCTCGACCAGCTTGTGCGGATCGTTGCGGATGATGTCGCGGTCCTTGCAGGTGCCCGGTTCGGATTCGTCGGCGTTGACGACGAGATAGCAAGGCCGGTCGCTGGTCTTGGGCATGAAGGACCATTTGAGGCCGGTCGGAAACCCGGCGCCGCCGCGGCCGCGCAGGCCCGATTTCTTGATCTCATCGACGAGATAATCGCGGCCCTTGACGATGAAATCCTTGGTGCCGTCCCAATCGCCGCGCGCGCGCGCGCCTTTCAAGGTCCAGTCGTATTGACCGTAAAGGTTGGTGAAGATGCGATCCTTGTCGGCGAGCATCAGGACACATCCTTGGCGAAGGAAAGTTTGGTGAGCGTCGTGGCGCCGCCTTCGGGCGCGGAACCTTGGCGATGCGTGACCGAACCCATCGGCGGTTTCTCGCCGCGCGACAAGGCGTCGATCAGCGCCCCGGTCGATTTGCCGTCGAGGTCCTCGTAGAAATCGTCATTGACCTGGATGACCGGCCCGTTGACGCAGGCGCCGAGACATTCGACCTCGATCAAGGTGAATTTCTTATCCGGCGTGGTCTCGCCGATGCCGACGCCGAGCTTCGCCTCGCACGCCTTCACCACGTCCTCGGAGCCGCGCAGCCAGCACGGCGTGGTGGTGCAAATCTGGAATAGATATTTGCCGACCGGGCGCAGATGGAACATGGTGTAGAAGGTCGCGCACTCATAGACGCGGATCGGCGCCATATCGAGGAGGCCCGCGACATAGTCCATCGCCACGCGCGGCAGCCAATTATCGTTCTGGCGTTGCGCCAAATCGAGGAGCGCCAGCACCGCGCTGGCCTGCCGGCCCGGCGGATATTTCGCGATATGCCACTGGGCCTTCGCCAGATTCTCCGGCGTGAATTCGAACTGCGCGGGCTGCGCGACCTCGCCGATCTCGACCGGGCCGCTCATCGGTCGATCTCGCCGAACACGATGTCCATCGAGCCGATGGTCGCGACCAGGTCCGCCAGCAGCAAGCCCTTGCACATGAAATCGGTGGCTTGCAGGAAGGCGAAGCCGGGCGCGCGAATCTTGCAGCGATAGGGCCGGTTGCTGCCGTCGGCGACGACATAGACGCCGAACTCGCCCTTGGGCGCCTCGACCGCGGTGTAGGTCTCGCCCGCCGGCACGTGATAGCCCTCGGTATAGAGCTTGAAGTGATGAATGAGGGCCTCCATCGAGCGCTTCATTTCGGCGCGCGGCGGCGGCACGATCTTGCGATCGTTCACCGCGACCGGCCCCAAGGGCATTTGCTCGATCGCCTGGCGCATGATCTTGACCGACTGGCGCATCTCCTCGATGCGCACCAGATAGCGGTCCCAGCAATCGCCATGCTTGCCAACGGGAATGTCGAAATCCATCGCTTCATAAGCGTCGTAGGGCTGCGCCTTGCGCAAGTCCCAAGCGATGCCGGAGCCGCGCAGCATCGGCCCCGACAGGCCCCAATCGAGCGCGTCCTTCGCCGAAATGATACCGATATCGACGGTGCGCTCCTTGAAGATGCGGTTCTCGGTCAGGAGCCGTTCGAGATCGTCGATCTTGGCCGGGAATTGCTCGATGAAGGCGAGGATGTCGTCGGTCAGGCCCTCGGGCAAATCCTGATGCACGCCGCCGGGGCGGAAATAGGCGGCGTGAAAGCGCGCGCCCGAGGCCCGTTCGTAGAATTCCAGGAGCTTTTCGCGTTCCTCGAAATACCAGAAGAACGGCGTGATCGCGCCGACATCGAGCGCCAGCGCCGGCACGTTGAGAAGATGATTGAGGATCCGCGTAATTTCGGCATAGAGCACGCGGATATATTGGGCGCGCGGCGGCGCTTCGATGCCGAGCAGCTTCTCCCCGGCTAGAGCAAACGCATGCTCCTGGCACATCGGCGAAACGTAATCGAGCCGGTCGAAATAAGGCACGGCCTGG
>JAATGI010000281.1 GCA_015654725.1 Rhodospirillales bacterium | reverse complement strand
GCCAATTTTAAGACGCTTGTCGAGGAGGACCGCGATTCTGTCGCAAATCGCCATCAGCGAATCGAGATCGTGGGTCACCATGAACACAGTGAGGCCGAGACTGGCTTTGAGATCGTTGATCAGCCGGTCGAATTCACTGGCGGAAATCGGGTCGAGCCCCGCGGTCGGTTCGTCGAGGAACAGGAGCGCGGGGTCGAGCGCCAGCGCCCGCGCCAGTCCGGCGCGCTTGCGCATGCCGCCCGACAGCTCGGACGGACGCAGCGCCGCCACCTGCGGCGCCAGCCCGACCAGGGAGAGCTTGAGATGCGCGATCTCGACCAGGAGATGATGGGGCAGGTCGAGCTGCTCCCTCAGCGGCACGTCGATGTTTTCGGCCACGGTCAGCGAGCTGAACAACGCGCCGTCCTGGAACAACACGCCCCAACGCGCCTCGACCGCGTGTTTTTCGCGCTCGTTGAGCCGGCTCATGTCCTGGCCGAATACCTCGATGCTGCCGGCCGTGAGCTGTTGCAGGCCGACAATGGCGCGCAGCAGCACCGATTTGCCGGCGCCGGAGCCGCCCACCACGCCCAGCACCTCGCCCCGATGGAGTTCGAGATCGATGCCGTCATGAATCGTGCGGCCGCCGATCCGCGTGACCAGGCCGCGAATCCGCACCAACGGGTCGTCGGCCCCGTCAGATGTTGAGCTGGGCGAAGAGGATCGAGAAGGCGGCATCGATGACGATCACCAGAAAGATGGAACGGACGACCGAGGCGGTGGTGTAGTGGCCGACGCTTTCGGCGCTGCGCTGGACCTCGAACCCGGCATGGCAGCCCACCAGCGCGATGACGAAGGCGAAGAACGGCGCCTTGATGACGCCGAGCCAAAAGGTCAGGACATGGAACGAGCCCTTGAGCTGCGCCAAATATTGCGGCGGGGTGATGCCGAGCGCGGCCCAGCACATGACGCCGCCGCCCGCGATCGCCACGACATTGGCGAAAAAGGTCAGAAGCGGCAGCGAAATCACCAGCCCGAACAGGCGCGGCATGACCAGGACCTCGACCGGATCGAGGCCCAGCGTTTCCAGCGCGTCGATCTCCTCGTTGACGCGCATGGCGCCCAGCTCGGCGGTGAAGGCGCTGCCGGAGCGGCCGGCGACGATGATCGCGGTGATGAGCACGCCGAGCTCGCGCAGAATGCTGACGCCGACCAGATTGACGGTGTAAATCTGGGCGCCGAACTGCTTCAACTGGTCGGCGCCCTGATAGGCGATGACCACGCCGATCAGGAAATTCAACAGCCCGACGATCGGCAGCGCCATCCAGCCGGTGTGCTGGATCTGGGTCAGCAACGCCACCCCGCGGATTCGCGAGGGATGGATCACCAGCCGCGCCATGGTGACGACGACCACGCCGAAAAAACCCAAAAGCATGCGGCCGTTGTTGGCGACGCGGATCGTCACCTGGCCGACATGCATGACCCAGGCGACGACGTCGAAATGGCGATGCGGCTTGCGCGGATGGGCGGGTTCGTCGGCGACCGCCTTCTCGACATGTTCGAGAAGGGTCTGAAAGCCGGGCGGGATGTTCTCGACTTTGGCATCGAGCGAGCGGGCGGCGCGCAACAGCAGGAACGCGCCCACCGTGTCGAGCGCTTCGAGCCGGGCCAGATCGAAGGTGAGGCCTTTGCCGCCTTTGGCCGTCTCGGCGAGCGCGCGGTCGAGCGGCTCGGCGCTCTGCACCAGCCAACGCCCGCGCGCGGCAATCACCTTGCCGCCCGGCCCTTTTTCTAGGAACGCTGTAACCTCGGCCATGGCCCCCTCGCGCTCACTCTACCTCGCGTCCAGGGCCGGGCGCTACGGTCGCCAACGGCCAATTCGCGCTTTCCCCCCGGCGCGGGTTCGTTACAGTACGGCCAGAGGGGTGTCATGGATCTGAAAAATCATATTCGCGGGGTGCCGGATTTCCCGCGCCAGGGCATTCTGTTCTACGATATATCGACTCTGTTGGCCCATGCCGAGGCGTGGCGCCACACGGTTGAAGCCCTGACCGACGCGCTCCGGCCGCACCGACCCGACCTTATCGTCGGGATCGAATCGCGCGGTTTCCTGGTCTCGGCGCCGCTGGCCTATTGCCTGGGCTGCGGCTTCGTCATGGTTAGGAAGAAAGGCAAGCTGCCCGGCGCCATCATTCCCCATACCTACGATCTCGAATACGGCACCGACACCATCGAGATTCAGGCCGACGCGGTGACGCCGGGGCGACGGGTGGTGATCGTGGACGATCTGCTCGCCACCGGCGGAACACTGGCGGCGGCGATCCGGCTGGTGCGCATGGTCGGCGGCGATGTCACCGCCGCGGCCTGCATCATCGAACTCGCCTTCCTGAACGGCCGCGCCAGGCTCGATGTGCCGTTCACCTCGGTGGTGAGCTACGACAGTTAGAGTACGTGAGCGTCGCCCTCATGCTCATCTATCACATCTGCCGGCGCGAGGAATGGGAGCAGGCGAGCGCGGCGGGCCGCTATCGCGGCTCGACGCAAGACCGGGCCGACGGCTTCATCCATTTCTCGACCCGCGAGACGGTAATCGAAAGCGCGGCGCGGCATCGCGCCCGGCAGGCGGGGCTGGTGCTGGTCGCCGTCGATCCGGCCCGGCTCGGGGCTGCGCTGCGATGGGAGCCGTCGCGGGGCGGCATCCTGTTTCCGCATCTTTATGGCGCGCTCGAAATCGGCGATGTTGTCTCGGTGCGCGACTTGCCGCTCGGCCCCGACGGCAAGCATCTGTTCCCGGTACTCGATTGAAGCGATGCTCGCCGAACTTGCCTTGGCCCTGTTGCGCCGCCTGCCGCCCGAAGCCGCCCATCGGCTGACGGTCAGGGGCTTGGCGCTGGGCCTTGGCCCGCGCGACCGCGCGCCCGATCCGGCGTCGCTCAAGGTCACGCTGTGGGGCCGCGAATTTCCCAATCCGCTCGGCCTCGCCGCCGGCTTCGACAAGAACGCCGAAGTGC
>JAATGI010000458.1 GCA_015654725.1 Rhodospirillales bacterium | reverse complement strand
GGCGCTGGCGGAGCTGGCGGCAACCGGCAAAGCGCGCTGGTGGCTCGCGGCGGGGCTGTTCGCGGGGCTCGGGCTGCTGTCGAAATACACGATATTTTTCTTGGGCCCGGGCGCCCTGTTATGGCTGGTCTGGGCCAAGGACGCGCGACCCTGGTTGAAGACGCCGTGGCCGTGGCTGGGCGGGTGCGTCGCCCTTGTGATGTTTTCCCCGAACCTGATTTGGAACGCGAATCACGGCTGGGTCAGTTTGGCCTTTCAATTCGGCCGCACTGTTTCGGAACCAGGCGATTGGCTGGCGCTGCCGCATTTCCTGGGCGCGCAACTGCTTCTCGCTTCGCCCTTTTTGCTGCTTTTGGCGGCGCGCGGGCTGTGGCGCTCGAGCAAAGCGACAAACCAAGGCCGCCGCTTGATCGCGGCACTGCTGTGGCCCGCCATTGTCTATTTCGTCTTTCACTCGCTGCACAGTTCGGTGCGCGACAATTGGCCGAGCTTTCTCTACCCCGTTCTTGCCGTCGCCGCGGCCGAGGGGTTTGACGACCAAGGCCGTTCCAGAGTCGTTCAATTTATCCGCGCCGCCACCATTCCCGCCGCGGCGCTGATTTTGGCGGTGACCTACGCGACGGCCTTGTATCCATTTGGCCGCGCTCCGTTGAACACGTGGATCGCGTTCGGATTTGGCGACGTGGCGTCGGCAATTCCAGGCGATCTGGCCGCGTTGGGAACCGACCGGATCGTGAGTACCGAGTATCGCTTTACCGCCTGGCTCGATTTTTACCTACAGCCGCCAACGACCGTCATCCAGCTTCTGGAACCGTCCCGATTCATCGATACGCCCGAGGTGACGGCCGCCGATCTCAGCGGGACACTGCTTTATGTGACGGAGCAACGAACCGATCAGGTGGCCCGCCTTAGATCGCAGTTTTCCCAAATCGATTGGCTCGGCTCCCTGGTGCGCAAACGCGGGGCGGTGCCGGTCGCCACCTATTACCTATACCGTCTCGGCGGTTTTCACGGCACGCCGCAGGGCCACATACCGTAGCGGACGGCTACGGGCTGGCGTTGCCAAAGATTTGCTGACGGACGACGTCGCCGAGCTTGATGCCGAGCCGCGCCACCGTGCCGCCATTCAGCTCCAACACCGCGCGCACCGGCACGCTCGACGCAATGACGTCTTCCGACAACGGCACCGCCCGCTCGTGAATGTCGGCGATACGTCCGTCAGCGGTGATGAACAGCATGTCGAGCGGGATCAGCGTGTTCTTCATCCAGAATCCGCGCGGCGCGGTGTCGCCGAAATCGAACAGCATGCCGGCATCGGCCGCGAGCCGCGGCCGATACATCAGCCCTTGTTCCTCTTGCGCCGCCGTCAGGGCCAACTCGATGTCGAAATGTTGCGGCCCCTTCGCCGTATCGATAACCAGACTCGATTTGTCGAAGCTCTGCAATTGTTGCGCGGCTGCGCCGAACCATGGAAACGGAAACAGAATCAGAACCAACACGATCGAGCGGCGAAACATGGCGACCTCTCAGTTGAAAAACAGGACCGCGACCAAGGCGAACCACGGCACAGCGGCGAGGCAAGCAACCCCCGTATAAGCGAAGAAGCTCGGCATGGGAACGCCGTGACTTTCCGCCAACGACTTGATCATGAGATTGGGCGCGTTGCCGATGTAGGTGAGCGCGCCGAAATAAACCGCGCCCGCCGAGATCGCGGCGAGCACGGTCGAGGAATTTTGCGTCAGGCGCGCCGGATCGCCGCCGGCGAAGTCGAAGAACACGAGATAAGTCGGGGCGTTGTCGAGGACGGCCGAAAGCAGGCCGGTCACGGCAAAGAACCGGAGATTGTCGGGCGCGCCGTTCGTCATCAGGGCGGCGAACAGAGGTGCCGCGGGCCCGTCCGGTCCCGACGCGATGATCCCGATCACGGGAATGAGGGTGACAAAAATCGCGGCGAACAGCACCGCGACTTCCTCGATCGGCGCCCAACTGAATTCGTTGGCGCCTCGCGTACGCGGCGACGTCAGCCTCAGCGACAGCACGGCCAACGCGATATAAAGCGCGTCCGAGACGATTTCCGGCAGCCGCCATTCGACGCCGCGCCAAGAAATCGCGGCTTGGGTCGGCCACAGGCTCTCGAGCAAGACGGCGGCGATCACGCCCGCGCGCAGCACGAGATTGCGCTTGCCGGCGATGTTGAATTTCGCCGCTTCGACCAGTTCTTCGCGCAGGGGTTCGTTCCGGTCGCCCAGCAGCCAATCGATGACAAAAAACGACAGCAGCAGGCCGAGCGCTAGAACCGCCGTCGGCAGCCATAAATGCTGCAGCGGCCACAGGAACGGCACGCCCGCGAGATAACCCAAGAGCAGCGGCGGATTGCCCAAGGGCGACAAGGCGCCGCCGATATTGGCCACCAGAAGGATGAAAAAGATCATCAGATGCGCCCGCCGCTTGCGTCCGCGATTGGCCCGGATCAGCGGGCGCACCAGCAGCAGAGCGGCCCCCATCGTTCCGATCACGCCGGCGAGCATGGTGCCGAATGCGAGGATGAGCGTGTTGATCGCTGGATTGCCGCGCGGCGTGCCGGTGATGTGAATTCCGCCGGTGACGACATAGAGCGCCACCAGTAGCAGGATAAAAGGCAGATATTCGTGCAGCGCCGTGCCGCACACCGCTTGCACGACCGGCTCGCCCCGTAGCGCCGTCGCGGGCGCGACAAAGGCCAAGGCCCAGAACGCTGCCCATTTGCGATAATGCCGGTGCCAATGCACGGGCGCGGCCAGCGGCAAGGTGGCGAAGCTCGCGAGCAAGCCCAGAAAGGGCAGCGCCCACAGCAGTGCCAGCGGGCTGGTCGCGGTAAATTGCGTGACCCCGGACATGGCGCGGACTATGCCTTGGCGCGATGGCGGCGCCAAACTCTCGCGGAGGCGATACGGCATGACCAGCAACATGGATAGCGAGCGACCGACGGCGGAGAACTCGCCGCACTTACCCCTTGCCGCCTGGCGCGAGACCTGCGCCACGCTTCAGCTCTGGACCCAAATCGTCGGCAAGCTGCGCCTCGCGCGGACGCCCTGGCTCAACCATTCCTGGCATACGCCGCTTTATGTCACGGTGCGCGGATTGACCACCTCGCCGATTTATCTGGCCGACGGCAGCGGCGCTTTCGCGGTCGATTTCGATTTCATCGCGCATGAGCTGCTCATTCGCACCGATCGAGGCGAACAACGAACCGTGGCCCTGCGGCCTCAAACAGTCGCCGATTTTTACGCCGAAATCATGACGGCCTTATCGGCGCTCGGCATTCAGGCTTCGATCAATGTCGTGCCGAACGAACTGCCCGATCCGATTCCCTTCGACCGCGACCGCGTGCACGCCGCCTACGATCCGGATTACGCGCACAGTTTTTGGCGCGCGCTGCTGCAAGCCGACCGAATTTTCAAGATTTTCCGCACCGGATTTCTAGGCAAGGCGAGTCCGGTGCATTTCTTCTGGGGCAGTATCGATCTCGCCGTGACGCGCTTCTCGGGACGGCGCGCGCCGCTTCATTCCGGCGCCGTGCCGCATCTGCCCGACGCGGTGGCGCGCGAAGCCTATTCGCACGAAGTCAGCATCGCCGGCTTCTGGCCCGGCGGTGGCGCGATCGATTATCCGGCGTTCTATTCCTACGCCTATCCGGTCCCGCCGGGCTTCGACAAGGCCGCAATCCGACCCAAAGCGGCATTCTTCAGCGCGGAATTAGGCGAGTTCATCCTGCCCTATGACGCGGTGCGCACCGCGCCCGATCCGGAACGGACCCTGCTCGAATTCCTGCACGATACTTATGACGCGGCGGCCTCGCTCGGCAAATGGGACCGCGCCGCGCTCGAATGCGGGATCGGC
>JAATGI010000048.1 GCA_015654725.1 Rhodospirillales bacterium | reverse complement strand
TCGGCGTGCGGTTTCGCGCGGCTTTTGCCCGCTACGATTTCTGCCAAGCGACCGACATCATGGCGTTGTTCGCGGCGCGCGGATTGGCGGCGCGCGGCATTCCCCTGATCGTCGATTTCAACGAAATCCCCGACCCGTTCGAGCGCCAGGGCCGGCATTTCGTCGCGGCGCCCCGCGCGGTGAAACGGCATTTGGCCAGCGCCGCGGCGCGCGACCTGCCGGCGGGGGCCACGCTCATCGCCACCAGCGGCGCGATGGCCGACTTCGCCGCCGAACGGTTCAGCCGCCCGGTCGTCGCGATCCGCAATGCCAGGGCGGCGCTCGCGGCGCCGTCCTCGCCCGCCATCCGCGAGGATTCGGGCGCCGCGCACGACGCCAAAATCATCGTCTATCCCTGCACCGCCGCGCCACATCTCGGAGTCGAGACCAGTATCGAGATGATGGCCCTCTTGCCCCGTCATTTTCATCTCGTCTTCGTCGGCAAGTTCATCTCCACCGGCTATCGCGAGCAAATCGAGCGCCTGATTCGATTTCACGGCCTGGACCGGCGCGTCTTCATCAAGGGCGTCCTGCGCGATGACGCGTATCTCCCTTATCTCGCCGGCGCCGATTTGGGCCTGGTGCCGTTGAGCTTCGCTTATCGCAATCAGCGCTTGGTCTTGCCGTGGCGCATGATCGATCTCGCCGCCGCGCGGGTTCCCGTGGTGGCGACGGCGAACGAGGAAATCCTACGCTTGAAACAGGAGCACGATATCGGCGAGATCGCGGCCGGAGCGGAATGTGACGCGCTGGCCGCGGCGGTGCTGCGTCTCGCGGACGCGCCGGCCGAACGCATCGCCACCATAAAGCGCGATCTCGCCGCGATCTCGGAGCGCCACTCGCCGCGCACGACCGACGCGCGCTATCGCGACCTGCTGGCGACGGTGACGGCGCGGCGAAGCGGGCGCGCCGCCTTTGTCTGCAACCTCGCGCTGACTGCCAACCGGCGCGTGATCGATTTCATCGATCGGGCCTGCGCGCTCGGTTGGCGGGTCGATCTCTATTCGGTGCGCGGACCGACGCTTCGCCTGTTCAAGCATCCCGACATGGTCCGGTGCATCGACGTGTCCGATCGGCCGGTCGCCGCGGCGACGCTCGCGGCCTGGCGCGATATGGCGCTGCGATGGCGGCTCGCGGCACCGGCGCGCGCGTTGAGAAATTCGGTCCGCGGCGTCGGCTTCGGTCTGCGCCAGATCGTCCGCGTGCGACGCTATTCCAGAGCGATTCGCGCCGCGACCGCCCGCGGCGGCCCTTGGGACATCGTGATCGCGAGCGATCTCTTCGCCCAGGCGGCGGGGCTGGCGGCGCGTTCGGCGAAATCGGTGTCGGTCTATGACGCGACGGAGATTCCCGATTTGCGGCAGCGCACCTCGCCTTGGCTGCGCGCGATTCCGGCGCCTCTGCGTTGGCCGTTTGGCTGGTGGGAACGGCGCTATCTCGGCCACACCGGCTTGATTTTGGCGCCAAGCCACGCGCTCGCGCATTATCTGCGGCGGCGCTATCGCGCCCGCGCCGCGGCGGTTACGGCTGTCCGCAATGCCGGCCGCCTCGGCCGCGACGCCGTTCTGGCGCGCTATCCCGACATGTCGCTGCGGCGCCTGTTGGGCCTGGCGGCCGACGACATCGTGCTCGTTAGCCCGTGCGGAATTTCCGCCGAGACCGGGGCGCTAACCGCCATCCGAATGCTGCGGCATTTGCCGGCGAATCATGTGCTGGTGTTCATCGGCCGGTTTTCCAGCCGGATCGCCGAGACCGAGGTGAAGCGCGCCCTGGCCCGGCAGCCCGACGGTCATCGCTGCTTCTTTCTCGGCGAGATCGAGCATTCGCTTTATCTGCGTTATCTCGCCGATTGCGACATCGGCCTTGTGCTGTTCGACACGCGGATCGGGAATTTGCGGCTCGCCGCGCCCAACCGCTTTTTCGATTTGGTGGCGATGGAGATTCCGATCGTGGCGACGCCGGTCCGGGACCTCGAGATCGCGCTGCGCCGCGCCCGGACCGGCATCGTCCTCGCCGATCCGCGCCCGGTCGCGGCCGCTGCGGCGGTCGGCGAATTGTGCGAAAAGTTCGGCATTTCTGGCGGCGGCTCGATCGCGGCGGGCGCCCGCGCGCGTCTGCGCCGCCTCGCGCGGTTCCATTCCTGGGGCAAGGAATCCGAGCGCCTCGTCGCCGCGCTGACGGCGAGGGCGGGACCGCTCGAGGGCAAGCGCGTGGCGCTGTTGACGCTGCGCCACGCCGCGAGCCATTGCCGCTTTCTCGAACTCGGCGCGGCGCTGCGCGAGGCCGGCGCGGAGGTGCAAGGCTTCGATACGAATATCGGCGCTCGCCAAGAGCCGCACACGCCGATCCCGTGGCTTACCACCGTTCCGATCCAGTAACGCCGGCGCGCCGCTTCTTGCTGCTGCAAGGGCCGGCCTCGCCGTTTTTCGCGCGGCTGGGCGACGCGTTGGCGCGGCGCGGCCATTCGGTCCGGCGCATTCATTTCAATGCCGGCGATTGGCTGTTCGGCCCGCTCGTTTCGGCCCGCCACTATCGCGGCGCCATCGCGCGTTGGCCCGAATTTCTCAGCGCGCGTCTCGGCGAATGGCATATCACCGATCTCGTCCTCTATGGCGATTGCCGGCCGCTGCATCGCATCGCCATCGCGATCGCGCGCGAACGCGGCATCGCCGTTCACGTCTTCGAGAAGGGCTATGAGCGTCCGAACTGGATCGCGTTGGAAGAGGGTGGCGTCAACGGCTACTCGCCGTTTCCGCGCGATCCCGAGCGGCTGCTGGCGGCGGCGGGAACCTTGGCGCCCCGGCGCGAACGCCGAGATGTCGCGCCAAGTTTCGCACGCGTCGCGGTCGAGGAGGCCGTCTATCACGGCTCGGCGATGGCCATTGCCGAAGCCGTGGGCTGGGCGCTGCGGTTCGCCCGCTGGATCGCTTTCGAGCGCCAGCGCGACGCCGCGGCATTGCAACAGCTTGCGGCGGGCGGCAGGCGTTATTACCTGGTG
>JAATGI010000342.1 GCA_015654725.1 Rhodospirillales bacterium | reverse complement strand
GCGGCTATGACAGCGACCATCCGCGCGTCGTCGGCGATGTCGGCAAGGCCGGCGTCGCGATCGATAGCGTCGAGGACATGAAAATCCTGTTCGCCGGCATCCCGCTCGACAAGATGAGCGTGTCGATGACCATGAACGGCGCGGTGTTGCCGGTGCTCGCCGGCTTCATCGTCGCCGCCGAAGAACAGGGCGTCGCGCAAGACAAGCTCTCCGGCACGATCCAGAACGACATCCTCAAGGAGTTCATGGTCCGCAACACGTATATTTATCCGCCCGGACCCTCGATGCGCATCGTCGCCGACATCATCGAATACACGGCGCGACACATGCCGAAATTCAATTCGGTCTCGATCTCCGGCTATCACATGCAGGAGGCGGGCGCGACCTGCGTTCAGGAATTGGCCTTCACGCTGGCGGACGGGCTTGAATATGTCCGCGCCGCGCAAAGCAAAGGCCTCGCCATCGACGAATTCGCGCCGCGGCTTTCGTTTTTCTTTTGCATCGGCATGAATTTTTTCATGGAGATCGCGAAGCTCCGGGCGGCGCGGCTGCTCTGGGCCGAGCTGATGCGCGAAAAATTCGGCGCCGCCTCGCCCGCGAGCCTGGCGCTTCGCACCCATTGCCAAACCTCGGGCGTCAGCCTCACCGAGCAGGACCCGCACAACAACATCATCCGCACCACCATCGAGGCCCTGGCGGCGGTATTGGGCGGCACCCAGTCGCTGCACACCAATTCCTTCGACGAGGCGATGGCGCTGCCGACGCCGTTCTCGGCCCGCATCGCCCGCAACACCCAGCTTCTGATCGCCGAGGAATCGGGCATCCCCCATATCGTCGATCCCTTGGGCGGCGGCTATTTCATCGAAAGCCTGACCGCCTCGGTGGCGACGGCGGCGCGCGAGCTGATCGACGAGGTCGAGGACTTGGGCGGCATGACCAAGGCAGTCGAATCGGGCATGCCGAAGCTCCGCATCGAAGAGGCGGCGGCGGGGCGCCAGGCCCGCATAGAGCGTGGCGAGGACACCATCGTCGGCGTCAATAAATACCGCGCGGCGGAGGGCGAGGCGCCCAAGGTCGATATTCTCTCGATCGACAATTCCAAGGTGCGCGAGCAGCAAGTGGCGCGGCTCCAACAAGTGCGCGCCGCGCGCGACGCGAAAAAAGTCGCGGCGACGCTGGCGGCGCTGAAAGCCGGCGCCGCTCAGCCCAAGACCAATCTCTTGGCGCTCGCCATCGATGCGGCGCGGGCGCGCGCCACGGTCGGCGAAATTTCCTCGGCGCTTGAAGAGGTGTTCTCGCGCCATCGCGCCACGACGCACGCGATCTCGGGCGTCTATGGCGCGCTCCATGACGGCGACCCGGCGTTCGCGCGCATCCTCGCCGAGATCGAGGCCTTTGCCCGCGAGGAAGGCCGCCGCCCGCGTCTGCTCGTGGTGAAGCTCGGCCAGGACGGACACGATCGCGGCGCCAAGGTGATCGCGACCGCATTCGCCGATTTGGGTTTCGATGTCGATATCGGGCCGCTGTTCCAGACGCCGGAAGAAGCCGCGCGCCAGGCGATCGAGAACGACGTTCATGTCGTCGGCGTCTCGTCCCAGGCGGCGGGACACAAGACCTTGGTTCCGGCCTTGATCGAGGCGCTGAAAAAAGAAGGCGCCGGCGATGTGTTGGTGGTGGTGGGCGGCGTGATCCCGCCCCAGGATTACGATTTCCTCAAGGCCGCCGGGGTCGCCGCGATTTTCGGCCCCGGCACCAACATTCCGCTGGCCGCCGGCGAAATTCTCCATCTCATCGAAAAACGCCGCCTCGCCGCGTGAGGGCCGGCCGCTAAGCCGCCTTCCTATTGGGCTTGCCCAACCCTTGCGCCAGGAACGTCATCGCCAGGGAATTGAGGCTGACGCCTTCGCGCTTGGCTTGCTCGGCGAGCTTTTGGTGGAGGCTCTTCGGCACGCGTTGCACCCATTTGCCGCTGAAATTCCCGGCGGTGCCTGGCGGTGGAATCGGTCGTCCGATTTTTTTTGCCGCCGCGATCCATTCCTTGATGGCGCGATTGACGCTGGCCAAGGCTTGCTCGGGCGTATCGCCATCGCTCATGCAGCCCGGCAAGTCCGGAACCTCGGCGAGATAGCCGCCGCCTTCCTTGGCATAAAGCGGGCGAATGAGAACCGGATATTTCGACACCGTGACCTCCACGCCGTTCATTTCCCGATATCCGAGTCGCTCTTGTCTTCCTCCGACCCGGTCTTTCCGATGATATTATCTATCATACTAACGAAGCGGCGAACATAAACCGGTTTCAACGGGCGGCGCGCGGGGACGGTGAGAATTTCGGCATGGCGCGGATGGGCCACTTTGTAGTGGCTTCCGCCTGTCGGCTTGAGAAAGAGAACGCCGGCAATGCTTCTCGACACCGTCGCTAAGTCCTCGATCCTCCAATCGCCCCGAGGATTATTTCTCATCGCGGCGAGCAATTTATGCTCGTCGCGGCCGCGCCGCGTCATCCTGCCCCCGCGTTTTTTTGAATGCGTACTTTTAATATCACGAATTCAATCGGGCCGTCATTCGACGCCCAATCACGGCGCGTAGGGACCGACTTTTCCACATTCCATCCACCGCCTGTTTTGGGGATAAGGCCAATTCACCAGCAATGTCACCGGCCTGGGCGCGGCGGTTCCGGGGACTGGTGAGGTTCGCGGTCTATTCCTTAAGCCATTGATCGCGCTTAAATTTTCTGTGCAAGATAGGCTGCGAATCATGAGCGATCCCGCCGACACCGCCTCTTTCCTGGACGAGCTTCTGGTCAAAGGCGGCGGCCCGCTTCAGCAACGCAACACCGGCATTTTGCCGTATCAGACCTTGCGCGAGCTGGCGCGCGCCGGGCTGATCATGGCCGCGCCCGAGGACATCGCGCCCGATCAATTCCAGCCCGCGAGCCTCGATCTGCGCTTGGGGCGCCAGGCCTATCGCGTCAGGGCGAGCTTCCTGCCCGGCCGCAACGCTTCGGTGATGGACAAGGTTCGCCAGTTCGACGGCTATCCGATCGATCTGTCCGGCGGCTACGTGCTGGAAAAAGGCGGCATCTATGTCATCCAACTGCAAGAGGCGGTCAAACTGGTGAGCGGGCTGGTGGGCTACGCCAATCCGAAAAGCTCGACCGGGCGCCTCGATATTCTGACGCGGCTCATCACCGATAACGGCACCGCCTTCGACCAGGTCGATCGCGGCTATGAAGGCCCGCTGTATCTCGAAGTCGCGCCGCGCACCTTCAGCGTCGTGGTGCGCCAGGGCGCGCGCCTCAATCAGCTGCGCCTGCAGCGCGGCGACGCCAAGATCGCGTCGGGTGAAATGGAACGGCAATATCTCGCGGGCAATCTGGTGCGCCCTTACGCCGACCAGTTTTCCCGGACCGCCGACAATCTCATCGCCGTCACCATCGATCTCGAAGGCAAGGGTGCCGGCGATCTGATCGGCTTCAAGGCGCAGAAATTCACCGACCGCATCGAACTGGATCGGGTCGGTTACTACAATCCGCTCGATTTCTGGGAGCCGATACACAATCGCGGGCGGGGCGAGCTGACGCTCTATCCCGACGATTTCTACATTCTGGTGACGCGCGAGGAAGTCGCGATCCCGCCCGATTTCGCCGCCGAGATGGTGCCGTATCACACCCGCTCGGGCGAATATCGCGTCCATTACGCCGGCTTTTTCGATCCGGGCTTCGGTCACGGCGAGGGCGCCGCCAGCCGCGCGGTGCTCGAAGTGCGTTCGCATGAGGTCCCGTTCGTGCTCGAACACGGCCAGACCGTGGGCTGGCTCAAATACGAGCGTCTGGCCGGCACGCCCGACCGGGTCTATGGCAAGAAGATCGGCTCCAATTACCAGGCCCAGGGGCTGGCGCTGGGCAAGCAGTTCAAGCCGCTTGCGTGAGCCGGATTCGCGGGTCGGAGTCGCCGCGATTCGCGCCGCCGCCACCGATTTCCGCTTGGCCAAGGCCGTATTCAGTCAAATTGACCCAAATTGAATCGAGCCTCACTGCGCCGCCCGGGCGACGGCGAGCGGCGGAACCTGACCGGCTTCCGCCCGAATCGGCGCTGAATCGCCGGCCAAAACGGCAATATTCGCCGCGCGTCGGCCCGATTCCTTATCGAGACGCGGGGCCGGGCGTCCTATGTGCTGGGTGGGGCGACTGTGGCGAAAACGTCACAGTGGATGAATTTTTGCGCCTATGCCGAACCAAAGCTCAAGATTTCCCCTTACGTTGGCAGCGGGCTTTGCGATACTGCCGCTAATTTCTTGGAGGGGTTTTCATGAAGCGCGTTCTGCTCGCGGGGGTGGCTGTCGGGAGTCTTTTTGCCGTGGCGCAAGCCCAGGCTCAAGACTGGTCCGGGCCGGAAATCGGCATCCAGGGCGCTTTTGTCTTCGACGGTTCGAGCGGCACGTTCCATTGCCCGTCCTCGCCGTACGACGGCGCCGAGGGCGCCGACGCCACCAAGTGCGGCAATAACACCAACGAAGATCCGATCACCCATTATAGCTACACGACGACCGGCGGATTGGGCGGCGGCCATGCCGGCTACAACTGGCAGTTCAATCAGTTCGTGCTCGGTCTCGAAGGCGATGTCGAAGGCGGCTCGGTCACTGGCAGCATCAAAAACACTGCGGTCGATTTCGGCGTGCGTACGAACATGGATTTCGACGCGTCGGTGCGCGGCAAGCTCGGCGTCGCCCTCGGCCGTTTTCTCGTCTACGGCACCGGCGGCGTCGCGTTCCGCGATGTCAAGACCAGCTACCAGGCGCCGCTCGGTACCGGGGTGGGCAGCACCAATGGCACCCGCGTCGGCTGGACCGGCGGTGGCGGCCTCGCTTATGAGATAACCCCGAATTGGAACCTCGCCGGCGAATATCGTTATACTGATCTCGGCCGTAAGGCCTTTGCCAACACGACCGCGGGCGATTTC